>JAGLWV010000001.1 GCA_023133225.1 Candidatus Aminicenantota bacterium
AATTATCATGCGGCCTCGCCGCTGCAGCAATCTCGACTCGTGAATAATCCAGGTAACCTGAATTATTTATTCAGAAAAACGAAATAAATGAGCAGAAGAAAAAGGATAAGAAGCACGATGAGGAGTGAGGAGCCGATGAATTTCTTTATGATTCTTGAAATTTCTGGATATGGTTTTCTTTTTATAGGTTCAGTTTCCTGGGCTTGTTCCTGATAAAGTAAAGTTTCATAATACTTATTCAAAACAGAATCCTTTTCCAATCCAAGCGTTTTGGCATAAGCGCTGATAATGTTTTTTATGAAAAATTCCCCTGGAAGGATATCTAGCTTGTCTTCTTCTAATGCCTGCAAAAACCGCATGCTGATTTTAGTTGTGTTAGCAATTTCCTGGAGAGAGATTCCCCTTAGTTCGCGTTCCCTTTTGAGTTCCTGCCCTAAGGATGCCATTGTTTTGAATTTTAGGACAAGAACAAAAACATGTCAATTCCAAGGAGAGAACTACGAACACTTTAACTGGTACAGAAAAGAAGATATTTGTCGGTTAAAAAAAAATTGACCGTCGTTTTTCCCTATGCTATAAGAAATAATATTAGAGAGAGAAAAATGGAGAAAAATATGAAAAAAGTGTTTTTGATTACAGGAATTGTTTTACTGCTTGCTTTGACTTTCGGCTACCAGACCGGGAGAACTGAAAATCAAATCCTCGAGAAAAAGCCTGTGATAGCCGGTCAGAGGTACGTTCCTGGCGAGATCATTGTCAAGTTTAAGCCGGGAGTCGACCAGAGTATCATAACCAATATCAATTCAATGAATAATGCCGTTGCTTTTTATACGAGCCGGGCTGCCGGTTTTAAGAGATTGAAGATCCCACATGGCAGGAGTGTATCTGAGATGGTTGGACGTTACAGGAAGAATCCCCGGGTCGAGTATGCTGAGCCGAACTATATCCTCAGCGCCCATTGGGTGCCCGATGATCCGTACTATTCAGACCAGTGGCATCTGGACAATCCTGATTATGGCGGGATTAATATGGAGGCGGCCTGGGGGATCTCCACCGGCTCTGGAGTAAAAGTAGCAGTTATTGATACTGGAGTGGCTTATGAAGATTATGATGGATTTCTCCAGGCTCCTGATTTAGCCAATACATCCTTTGTGGCTGGATATGACTTTGTCAACGGCGATCCTCACCCCAATGATGATGATGGGCATGGGACACATGTGACAGGAACGATCGCCCAAAGCACTCATAATGGGATCGGAGTTGCTGGTGTAGCCTACAATTGCTCCATCATGCCGATAAAAGTATTAGATAATTTTGGGGAGGGTACGTATGCCAATGTTGCAGATGGGATTTACTTTGCAGCCAACAACGGTGCTCAAGTTATCAACATGAGTTTGGGAGGCGGCTATGATTCTGAAACTCTTGAGGAAGCTGTAGCCTATGCTTATGGTAAAGGCGTTACGATCGTGGCTTCCAGCGGTAATGATGGAGTAGACAGCCTCGATTATCCTGCTGCATATGACGCTTATGTGATTGCAGTCGGAGCCACACGGTACGATGAGGCAATAGCCTACTACTCGAATTACGGAGTGGGTTTAGATATTGTTGCCCCGGGTGGAGACCTTACCGCAGATCAGAATGGTGATGGCTATGGTGACGGTGTGTTGCAGCAAACCTTCGGGTACGGCGATCCGACAGACTTTGGCTATTGGTTCTATCATGGAACTTCTATGGCTTCACCTCATGTAGCCGGAGTCGCTGCTCTGGTTATAGCCAACGGTGTGACTGGTCCGGATGCCGTGAGGGAAGTCCTCCAGAGTACTGCCGATGATCTTGGTCCCAATGGTTGGGATGAAACCTATGGCTGGGGATTGCTGAATGCCGCGGCTGCCTTGACAGCGGAACCTGATGAGGAGCTGCCCAGCACTCCTACAGACCTGTCAACCACACCGGTAAGCGGCAGTCAGGTCGATCTGACATGGACAGAATCCACAGATAATGTTGGCGTGACAGGATACAACATCTACAGAGACGGCGTTCAAGTAGGGACCGCTGAGACGACAGGCTACTCGGATACAGCATTACAGCCAAACACTACGTATAGTTATTATGTAGAGGCGTATGATGCTGCAGGAAACGAATCAGGCTCCAGCGATACGGCAAGCGCAACAACCCTGGATCAGGTAACCGGCCAGGGCTTTATGCTGAGCAAAAATTCTGACTTCTCCACCGAAAACAGAGAGTTTGCCACCAGCGATACACTTTATATAAAGATCTACAGCGAATTTGTCGATTTCAATGACCTTAGAAAAAAAGAGTACAAGGTCGAAGATGTTAACAGGAAGAGGATGAATGGAAACTTAACGAACCACTTTGATGGGATTTACACAGCCTCGGTTTCTCTCTTAAGCCTCACTCCTGGAGCAGGTAAAGTCAGCATCAAGATCGAAGACAATGATAGAACAAAGTACGAAGTGAAGGACGAGCGAATCACAATAATCGAGGCGTCTGATGAGGAACCACCCACCAAACCCACAAACCTTGTCGCTGCAGCAGCGAGTGAGAACCAGATCGATCTGAACTGGGATGCCTCTACTGACAATATTGGTGTTGCAGGTTACAGTATATTCAGAGATGGCGGTCTTTTTGGAACTTCTGCCACAACAAGTTTCTCGGATACAGGATTAGAGCCATCCACAACGTATGAATATAAAGTCCAGGCCTTCGATGCTGCAGGAAACGAATCAAGTCTCAGCGATCCGGCAAGCGCAACGACTCCTGATCAGGAAACCGGCCAGGGTTTTATCCTGAGTAAAAATTCCGATTTCTCCACCGATGACAGAGTGTTTTCCAAAACCGATACACTTTACATAAAGATCTACAGCGATGTTGTCGATTTTAACAACATTAAGAAGAAAGAGTATAAAGTCGAAGACATAAACAGGAAGAAGATTAAAGGAAACCTGACGAACCACCTTGATGGAACCTATACAGTCTCGGTTTCTCTCTCGAGCCTTGTCCCTGGAACAGGTAAAGTCAATATCAAAATCGAAGACAATAGCAGGAAAAAATACGAGGTGAAGAACGAGCTCATCACAATAATCGAATAAAGCGCCTGGACTAAGTCTGGCCTTTGATTTTTTGAAAGCGAGTGGATTATTTTTATAAAAAAATGATTAAACAAAATATGAGGAAATCAGCACTCCTGATCGTACTTTGTGCACTCATCTCAGGCTGTTATAATGTTTATGCACTCTCGAGAATAAAGCCAGAAACAGAGGAAAAGATCAAAATAAAAAAAGAGTGGAAAGGGAGCCGGTGTGGTTATGTTGAGCCATCAAAATCAGTGATATCCACCGAAGAACAATGGAAAGAGATCTGGGATAAGATGTTTCGTTATCTGCTTTCTAAACCGGAATTGCCAAAAATCGATTTTGACAAAGAGATGATTCTTGCCGCTTTTATGGGAGAACGCAGAACAGGTGGTTATGAAATCAGCATAAAAAGGATAATAAAGACAGATAAAGAAATTGTAGCTTACATCGAGGAAAGAGAACCCGATCCCGAATCATTTCGAACAATGGCTTTAACTCAACCCTATCATGTAGTGGTTGTAAAAAAATACTCTCTTCCAGTAAGATTTCGACGTCTTTAATGATCCATATCATCCATATTGGATTATCCTTGAAGCTCCTTGAATTTTGAGTGTTTGATCCTGGCTGCTTTTATTTAAACTTGTGGTGAGTGAGAGCTTCTTTGTAAGCTCTCCTTTCAAAAATTGAATAGAGGGACGGCACTACGACCAGAGTCAAAAGTGTTGCGAATAAAAGGCCAAAAATGATCGATGTTCCGAGAGGAGCCCAGAATTTTCCTCCTCCCCCGAGGTTAAGCGTTATGGGAAGGAGTCCGCCGATCGTGGTAACGGTCGTCAGTATAACCGGCCTCAATCTTCTCGGTCCGGCATCGAGGATTGCTGATATAAGGTCAGTGCCCTGGCGTCTCCTTTGATTGATGAAATCGACAAGGACTATGCCGTCGTTTACGACAATCCCAACAAGTGCAACCACACCAACAAAAGCCATAAAACTGAACGTAAGCTGTGTGATCAACAAGCCTGATACCACACCAATGATGGCGAGCGGCACGGTGAACAAAATAACCAGGGGCTGTTTGAATGAATCGAACTGGGCAGTCAGAACAAAGAATATAAGAATCAATCCCAGGAACATCACGCGTGTCATTGATTGAAATGACCTTATTCGCTCCTCTTCTTCCCCGCCGTATTCGAGGGTGTATCCCTGGGGTGGAGGTGTGGCTTCCATGAGCTTCTGGAGTGAAACAAAGATATCCTGCGGCGTGTATCCTTCTTTGACATCACACCCCACTGTCACTGTCCGCCTTAAATTACGGCGCTGAATTCTGTATACACCCTCAGTAATCTCCACTTGCGCGAGCTGGCTCAAGGGAATCTTTAGGCCAGACGCACTGAATATAGGTGTATTGAGCACGTCCTCAAAATTACGCCTGTAAGCCTCCTCGTTGATGACCCTGACATCAACGAGTTCATCGCCCAGCATGATCTCTGTTGCTTCATAACCGAGAAATGCTGCCATCACTTGAAGTGTTATCTCCTG
Source organism: Candidatus Aminicenantota bacterium (assembly GCA_023133225.1). Taxonomy (GTDB): domain Bacteria; phylum Acidobacteriota; class Aminicenantia; order Aminicenantales; family Aminicenantaceae; genus JAGLWV01. Next base: position 4,635 of record JAGLWV010000001.1, read on the forward strand.
GGCAGAGGTTGCATGCTTTGCTGCTTTTGTTCTATCGACTTGAATGGACACTTGCGGCTTGTTTTCCTGAAAGCTGCTCTGGACGTTTCTCGTCCCAGGAATGCTGTTTAAATGCTTCTCAACAATTTGGCTGATGTTTTTCAGTTCTTCAAATTCCTCTCCAGATATTTGTATTGCCACCGGTCTTCCAACAGGCGGGCCCATTTCTACTTCGAAGAAGCTGTATTTAATCCCTGAAAACTCGGATAGTTTTGAATCTATCTCTTCTATAACTTCGGATTGGCTTCGTGTCCGCTCGTTATCATAGCCGATATTGATAAGGATCTTTCCGAACTCAGGGCCTGAACCGCTGCTCCCTGCAGTCTCAGTGAGGTCGGACATTATCATTCCGGTGTCTCCGATGGTGGAAATATATTCCTTTACTTCCGGAATTTGGGCAATGGTCTCCTCAATCTGGCGGGCAACACGGTTGGTCTTCTCCACTGTCGATCCCACAGGGAGCTCGAAATTTATATTGAAGCGCCCTACGTCTTCTTTTGGGAAAAAATCTATTTTTATCATACCAGAGCCAATGATAAAGATGGCGGTGAAAAAAGCCAGGGCACCAGAAAACAGTACGGTTTTTCTATGGAATAAGGCCCAGCGCAGCAGCGGCTTATAATACCTTATCAGGAAGTTAAAGAGTCTGTTTCCGATGAAAAATATCCGGGAAAACCGGTTTGCATTTTTTTCCTGCTTGTTGAGGCGCATGTATTTTGATGCGATCATAGGAAGCGTGAAGTGGTCGATAATTATGGAGCCTATAAGAGCAAATATGATGACATAGGGCATAAAGGACATGACCTGTCCCATTATGCCGGCTATAAATATCATCGGGAAAAACGCAGAGATTGTTGTAAGGTCTGCGGAGATAACTGCGGTTCCAACCTCGGATATTCCTTTTTTTGCTGCATCTATAGGATCACAGCCTTTCTCAAAATGGTAATAGATATTTTCTCCCACGATCATGGCACCATCCACGACCAGGCCAACAATGAGAATAGTCGCGAAAATCGTGATCATGTTCAGTGTGAATCCAAAGATCCACATAAGCAAAAATCCGACGAGAAGGGAAAAAGGTATGGCAACAGCAACTATAATTGAATTGCGCAGCCCCATGAATATCATGAGAGTAAAGAGGACGAAAAGCAGGCCATACAGTGCATTGGAGCTGAGCTGTCTAACCATAAGGGCGATATCATCCCCCTTATCCATTGTAGTGGTGACCTGCAGGATTTCTGGCATGCGTGTTTTGTGTTTCTCTGCGATGTGTTTAATGGCATTTGTGGTCTTCAGCGTGTTGATCTCGGATTGCTTGTAAACGACAAGTGACACAGTGGGCTTTCCATTGTATCTTGAATAGGAATCTATCTTTTTGTGCGTGTCCTTGATTTCTGCAATGTCTCTCAAGAAAATCGGATGCCCGCCTGTCACCGCTAAAACAGTTGAGCCGATATCCTGAATGCTTTTAAACTTTCCTTCTGTGCGGACAAGATACTCATAGCTGTTCAGCTTAAGGTGTCCTCCAGGAAGATTGGCGTTTTGCTGTTTAAGCGCAGCAATGATAAGGGAATAGGATATGCCATACTGCTCCATTTTCCTGGGATCAACCTGAACTTGAACTTCCTGTTCCAATCCTCCGTAAAAGGCGACTTCTCTTACACCAGGAACCGCCTCTATCTCGATCTTAATATCCTTTGCGATCTTTTTTAATGTCAGTGGGTCCAGTTCTGCAGTGACGTTGACCAGTATTATCGGTACACTATCAAAAGCAATATCCTCGACTATAGGCTCTTCCACGTCTTCGGGGAGGTCCTTTTTGATCTGGTCAATTTTATCTCTTATCTCCGTGAGAGCATCTTGCTTGTCCGCTTTCTCGTACAGTTCCAAAGCATGCACCGATACTCCTTCCCTTGCATAGGATTCGAGCTGCTTTAAATGCTTTATTCCGTTTAATTTCTCATCTACTTTAACTGTGACTTGCTGCTCTATATCCTCGGCTGCAGCCCCTGGATAGGGGATGGCAACAACAACCCAGGGAACATTGATTTTGGGATACTCCTCGAGGGGAAGGGTCCGCAGGCCTATGATCCCGAGCAGTACAAGCAGGATGGTAATCAGTGTTATAAGAACAGGCTTATCAATAGCTTTCCGGGATATTTTCATTTACTTTTTTTTTCTTCAACTATAAAAATTTGTACATCGTCAAAGAGAATATCCTGACCACTCGTGATGACTTTCCCGTTTTCGGGGAGTGGATCGCTCACGATTATTCTGTCACCTGAAATGATATAATTTCTTAGAGTCACTTCCTTTGCCTTGCCGTTCGAAGCAAGATAAAGAACCCTGATGCCGTTTCTCAACACTGTCACATCCAGGGAAAAGATGTATACATCTCTCATTTTGTCAGTCATGATCGTTGAAAGGGCGGTCATACCTGGCTTAATGATCAAATCCGGATTTTGAGCGGTGATTTCGACCTTAAAAAGGCGGATATTGGGAAGGGAAGACACGGCAACCTGGGTTACTTTGCCCGGAAAGATTCTTTCCGGGATGGCTTCAAGGCTTATGTTCGCTTTCTGTCCTTTTTTTATCTTCTCTATACTTTTCTCCGGTACTCCCACTTCTATTATGATCCGGGATAGATCCATCAAAGTAAAAACAATCTGTCCTCCAGCGACCATCTCCTTTTCCTCTCCGAAGCGGAAAGCCACATGACCACTGAATGGTGCATACAAAAGACAGTGTTTGAGATTCAGCTCTGCTGCATCAAGGGCTGCCCTGGCAGCCTTAAGCGCAGTGTGTGCATCCTGGACGAGCTGTTCACGTATCGAGCCTTCTTCTAACAGACGGCGGCTCCTCTTGTGATCACGTTCCGCTTTTTCCCATTGGGCATGAGCCTGGTTTCTTAATGCCCTGTAATCATCCTGTTCAAGGGCTGCGAGGAGATCCCCTTTTTTTACTTTTTGTCCCTCGTCGAAGTAAAAACGGTCGATCTTCCCCCCAACGTTAAAGCTCATGTTTACCCTTTTCCAGGCTTTTACTTCCCCTGAAAAAGTCAATGTAAACTCATAATCTGTTTTATGGTAACCCGCTGTACGAACTCTGACTTTTTCTGCCTTTTCCACTTTTTCGTTTTCTCCACTTCTATTGCAGGAAATTTGAAAAGCTAAAAACGGAATTATGATAAAAGGTGTTAACCGGAAGAGCACAAATCGTACTCGACCCTTTCTAAAATATGTAAAAGAGGTGTTGTTTGCTGCCATTTAAGATCATCTCCCTTCTAGCCTGAATTATTCATAAAAACTGCCGATATTTATATTTAATAGTATGATACTCACATATTATCATGTTTTTTCAGTGGAGCAAGTAGTTTCGCCTTTTTTTAAGGTCCTTTTTTTCTATCGGCATTTTTTACCCTTCGGGCGTAAAAAAAAGGGGACAGTCCCCTTTTTTTCATATTTCATTTTTTTCAGTACCATAATAATCAAAATATAAAAAAGGG
>JAGLWV010000010.1 GCA_023133225.1 Candidatus Aminicenantota bacterium
GGTTGTTTCAAGTGTGATAGGTTCAATTCGGGATTTCAGGTAATTGAAATTTTGAATCGATGAATACTGCAACCGCAACTCACTCTGATCATCAGCGTACTAATGTGCGATGGGTGATACTTGCACTTCTGTTCATAGCAAGCTTCGTGGCCTACATACTGCGAACGAACATGTCCATTGCCGGCGAAAGCATGATGGCTGATCTCGGGTTGTCCAAGATTCAGTTGGGTATGGTGCTTTCGGCTTTTGCCTGGGGATATGCTATCTTCCAGTTTCCTGGCGGCATTTTTGGCAACATAGTGGGGTGCCGTCGGGCCCTTACTATCATCGCCTTATTATGGGGAATCCTGACATTGGCCACGGGCCTGGTACCCGGGATAACCCTTGCATCGACGGCCTTCATCTTGGCCACACTCATCGGACTGCGATTTTTTATGGGAGTCGTGCAAGCACCGTTGTTTCCGGTGGCCTGTGGTGGAACGATTGGAAGCTGGTTTCCGGTCTCTGGATGGGCATTTCCGAACGGGTTGACGAGTACGGGACTGGCGCTTGGTGCCGCCGCTACAGCACCACTGATTGCATGGCTGATGGAAACACTGGGATGGCGCCAATCCTTTATCTTAACGGCACCCTTAGCATTTCTGATTGCAGGAGTCTGGTGGTGGTATGCGCGAGACAATCCGGCAGATCACCCGCGAGTCAGCAAGAAAGAGCTGGTCTTGATCAACGCAAACCGTCTATCGCCGGAACAGATTATCGCAAACAGGTCGGCTTGGAAACGCGTGCTCAAAAATCGAGACATCCTGCTGCTTGCCGCAAGCTATTTTTGTATGAACTACGTGTTCTATATTTTCTTCAACTGGTTCTTCATCTACCTCGTTGATGTTCGGGAATTCAAAATCATGGAAGGTGGCTATTTCGCCGCAGCTCCCTGGATGGTCGGCGCGGTCGCTGCAAGCGTCGGGGGGCTCTGGTGTGATCGCCTCTGCAAACGTTTCGGTCCCCGCTGGGGATGCCGGATTCCCGGCATAGTCGGCCTTAGCCTTGCAGCCGGGCTTCTTTTTCTAGGTGCTATAGCCAAGAATCCTTATCTGGCCGTTGTTTTCCTTTCGCTAAGCTTCGGATGTACCCAGCTCACTGAGGGAGCATACTGGGCAGCAGCGATCTTCGTATCCGGCAAACACGCATCAGCCGGCACCGGAGTCATGAACACGGGTGGAAATGTTGTGGGAGGCATCGGTGCCCTTCTTGTTCCTATCACAGCGGAAGCTTTCGGCTGGGTGCCAGCGTTGGCGACCGGATCGGTATTTGCGATGATTGGTGTTGGATTGTGGCTTTTCGTTCGGGCTGACAAGCCGATTACTTTTCATTCCACTTAGTATAGAGTGAGTTGCTCCTCCCTTGGTTGGATCACTTCCAGGTGCTTCCTCAGCGGCCGTCCAGATGATCCTGGGCGATCCGCAGCAAAAGGGGCATATCGACGTTTGCTCCGCTGATGACCACAGCGACACGCTTTCCCAGGTGCTGGATCTTCCCAGCCCTCAATGCGGCGATACCCACTGCCCCGCCGCCCTCAACCACCATATGATGGCGCTCCAGAGCAAAAGCCATGGCGGCCCCGATCTCTTGTTCGGAGACCAGAACTGTCTCGTCGACGGTTTTCCGGATCAGCTCAAAAGTGTATTGATTGGGCTTGATCCCACCGGCGAGGGCGTCGGCAAGAGTAGGCTCCTCCACAATGTCGACGACCCGGCCGGCGAGCAGACTTTCGACCATGGCGGGGCCACGCTCCATCATGACGCCGACGACGTGGATTCCGGGGTCGGCTGACTTGAGAGCAAAGGCGATACCACCCAGCAGACCGCCACCGGACAATGGGACGACGACGGTGTCCAGATCGGGAAACTCGTCCAGCAGTTCCAGACCGATGGTTCCCTGTCCGGCGATGATGAGCGGGTCGTCATAGGGATGAATCATCTCCAATCCCTCTTTTTCACCAAGGCGGTTGGCCTCTTCCTGCGCCTCATCGTAAGTGCTGCCCCGGACGACTATCTCGGCCCCGAGTTTCTGGATCGCGTCTCGCTTGTTGGCGGGCACCGTATCGGAGAGGCAAACAACGGCCCGCAGCCCGAGACGGTGGGCGACATAGGCCAGCGCACGGCCGTGGTTGCCGCTGGAGACAGTGATGACTCCCCGCTGTCGCACCTCGGGGTCCAAGGACAAGAGTTTGTTGGCAGCTCCCCGCGGTTTGAAAGAGCCGGTCTCCTGCAGGTTCTCGAGTTTGAGAGTGATCTCGCTGCCTGTCAGTTCCGCCAGCTCCGGGGATGGGACAAGCGGGGTCTTGCGCGCAATAGGGGCGATCCTCGCCCGGGCCGAATAGATGTTGCGCATCGTCAAGTCAATATCGGTCATGGACTGCTCCTCTCCTGATCCGCAAAAACGCTTTGCTATCTTTAAAAGCCAATTTTACAATTACCCTGAATTATTCACAAGTCTCTAGTCTAATATTTCCCTCCAGGTAATATCATCGTCTTTTTCCATAGTGGATATTTGTTCTTCAACTTTATTTTGACAGCTTGTATGGCAAAGTAAAATGATATTTGCCGGATTGAATAGTGTATATTGCGGTATTATTTTCACAACGCTCAAATTCAATGCCTGGAGCCAGGCCGGCAGAGATATCGTTTTCTTTAATTGTTTCAGGGTTACTGCAAGGCAAATAAACAGTGGCTACGGTATTGGCCGGGATCTTTATATCCATGATTATCGAATTGTCAGTCTTTCGCCAATTGCTTGTTATTTTGCCTCTGATTGAATTGTAACTGCAATTTACCCATTTCAGGTCATGGGGTATGTGAGGCCTTATGATGATGCGATCAAATCCGATTGCATCAGGGTGCGGTTGAATACCTCCCAGCCAACGATAAAACCATTGCGACACCGAGCCGAACATAGGATGATTGTGAGAAAACGTATTGTCACTATAGGCCCAATGTTCCCATAATGTCGTTGCGTCATTTTCGAGCATATGGCCCCAACCCGGGAATGTCTTTTGGTTTACGATATCATATGCAGTCTGGCTAAAACCTTCTTGCGACAGGAGATCGAGCATATATCGTGTGCCAAATATTCCCGTGGTAAGATGGTTGTCGTGCTTATTGATGTCATCCAAGAGATACTTAAATGCAGAAGGCCGTTGCTCTTCCGGAAGAATATCAGAAAACAATGCAAAGGATTGACTCGCTTGTGTACCTGGACTGCATTTACCTGAATCAGCATCGACGAAATTATCATTATAGGCCTTCTTTATTTTTTTCGATAAAGCTTCGTACTTTCCTGCGTCCTCTTTAATTCCAAGAATATCAGCCATTTTTTCGAGCATCTTTGCACTTTGATAATACAGAGGGGTAACCATAGGAGCTGTTGGTTTTTCAGCTAACGATTCATGGTCGCTAAGGCCGTTATTAATGATATGTGTCGGATTGCTTTCTGTGACAAGATCAAGCCATTGTTTTGATGTCTGATATTGCTGCTCAATAATTCTTTTGTCGCCATAGTATTGATATAATTTAAGTTGGGTATGCAGATGAGACATCGCCCATCCTACACCACAATATTGAATTCCAACCGATGGAGCCGTATCGGTGAGCATTCCATCTTCCAGCTTGCTGTCATCCCAGTCAGTAACAGCTTTATCATAGAAGTTCGATATATCATAATTGTAAATAAATGCTTCATTGGTAACGACCAGGTCGCCACCATAGCCAAAGCGTTCACGATGCGGGCAATCAGACTGCACGCTGAAGATATTGCTGAGAAATGTCCATTGACACATTTTTTGAATTGAATTGAACATTTCATTTGAACAGGAAAAATTACCCACTTGCTTCACATCGGTGTTAAGTCGCAGCCCTGTAACCATGCCAAGTGTAGGTTTGACCGGACATCCGGTGATTTCAATATAGCGAAAAGCATGGAAAGTAAAGCGTGGTGTATAGATTTCCGGACCGTTGCCTCCGGCTATGTAAACATCTTGCTGCCATGCAACACCTGGATGAGATTCAAGAGAATCGTTTGGCTTGCCTTTGATTTGACCGCAAACGCTGGTCATCGGATTTAAGGAGCCATCTTCATGGAGCAATTCGCCATAACGCATCTTGACCTGAGTGCCCTTTTCCAAGTCAAATTTGAACGATGCCAATCCTGCAAAGTTTTGGCCCATATCGACAATGGTGACACCTTTTTCGGGTTCGGTAATATTGACTGGTTTAACTGTTGCGCTCACCCTGATAGGTGCTAAAGGTTGGGCCACAAGCTTTCCGATGGGCTCACTGGCCGGCGAAACATTTGACCATGCTGAGTCGTCAAAACCCGGCTTATCCCAGCCTGATATTTCTTTGCGCGCATCATATATTTCACCAAGATAGATGCTGTTGCGGAGAACGGGGCCTTGAGTTACCTTCCAACCCTCATCGCTGATGACCGACTGTGTAGAACCATCTTTATAAATGATATTGAGTTGTGAAACAAGCCTTGGACGACCAATCGGTAAATGCTCCCTTATGTTCCTGCGTCCCCACATGCGCAGCGGCAGCGGATTATACCATCCATTGCCAAGCGTCACACCAAGGCAGTTTTCACCTTTTTGTAAAAGCTTCGTTACGTCGTAGGTGCTGTAATAAACTCGTTTGGAATACTTCGTCCAGCCCGGATCGAGCATATGATCACCAATACGATTACCGTTAAGAGTTGCTTCGTAATAACCCAGGCCGGAAATATAGAGCCGTGCCTGTTTAACCGGGTTTACTAAGGCAAAATCTTTTCGAAACAATGGAGCAGGATCGAATTTATAAAAATCCTCGTCAGTGACAGGGTTTTTTTTGCCGTCATTGATCCATTTCGCATTCCAGTCATTTTGATTCAAAAGAGCAGTCTCAAACGAGGCCGGCTTGCTCCAATTGCCGGGTTTGCCGTCTTTATCCCAGATTCTAACCTTCCAGTAATAATTAATAGCCGAGGTCAGCGGGACACCCTGATAAATCACTTGATTAGAATTGCTCGAAACGACTTTTTGGCTATCCCATTGATCCCCCCTGTTAGCTTCGATATCTTCAAGACTGATTGATACGATCACCTGATAGGCAGTCTGCCTTTGGCCTCTAATATTTGAATTCATGGTCCAACTGAGACGCGGCTTGTCCACGTCTATACCTAATGGATTGACCTGATATTCACATTTCAGATTTTCAGGTAGTAGTACCTGGGAATTTTGTGCAGGAGGTTTTCCAAATGTATATCCGTGAGTATGTTCGTGAAAACCGCCTAAAAAGAAAAAACACAGACAGACTACACTCAAAAACAGGCGGAAGGGGCTGCAATAGTTCATCCTACGCTGTGTCAATCCTTCTTCGATTGGATCGGCGGCACCTTGTATTCAGCTTTCAACCTTGCGAGTTCTGCCTTCATCATCCGGACGACTGGCGTATAGTCCGCTTCGCTATAAACACTCACCATCTCCTGTGGGTCTTTTTTCAGGTCGAACAGCTCCCATTCGTCCGTATCGTAAAAACGTATGAGCTTGTATTGGTCTGTCCGCACACCCTCATGGGCGGGAACGTGGTGTTCGCCGCGTTCGTAATAGTGGTAATAAATGCTCTTTCGCCATGCAGCAGGCGTCTTGCCGTTTAGCAGCGGTTTAAGACTCCTTCCCTGCATGTCCGCCGGCACGGAGACACCGGCCGCATTAAGAAATGTCGGAGCAAAGTCGATATTCTGCGCAAGACCGTGTGTGCGTTCACCGGCTTTTGTAACACCGGGCCACTTGATAAGAAACGGCATACGGAAGGACTCTTCATACATCCACCGCTTATCGTACCAGCCGTGTTCGCCGAGATAGAAGCCCTGATCGGAGCTGTAAACAACAATTGTATTATCCGCAAGGCCGCTGTTATCAAGATAGTCCAGCAGCCGACCAACATTGTCATCAACTGAAGTGACACACCTCAGATAATCTTTGATATATCGCTGGTATTTCCAACGAACCAGATCCTTGCCGGTTAGTTTGGCGGCCTTGAACTTTTCATTCTTTGGTTCATATGCCGCATCCCATTTCTGCCGCTGTTCAGGAGTCATTCGTTCGCGTTCCCTATTTTTATATGCTCGGCCGAGCACATCCTTTTCTTTTGAGCCGGTCACCTTGAGATCATAATCATACATCATATGCTTTGCGATCATCATTTCATTGTCTTTTAGAATCTCGCTGCGATTGGAATAATCGTCAAACAGCGAATCCGGTTCCGGAATTTCAACATCATCATACATCGTCAGATGATCGGGGCCCGGAGCCCATATGCGATGGGGGGCCTTGTGTTGACACATAAGCAGGAAGGGCTTGGAATCATCGCGTTTTTTGTCCAGCCAATCAATTGCCATATCAGTGGTAATATCGGTCACATAGCCCGTATAATTGACTTTGCCCTGGGGGGTCAGGAAGGCCGGATTGTAGTAGCTGCCCTGGCCAGGCAATATCTGCCAATAATCAAAACCGGTCGGGTCGCTCCGGAGATGCCACTTGCCGATCAATGCGGTTTGGTAGCCTGCCTTTTGGAGATATTTAGGCAGGGTTGGCTGACTACCGTCAAAGGTTGTGCTGTTTGTCATCTGGCCGTTAATATGACTGTGCTTGCCGGTAAGTACGGAAGCCCGGCTTGGAGCACAGATAGAGTTGCCGCAGAAACACCGCTCAAAGGTTAC
>JAGLWV010000100.1 GCA_023133225.1 Candidatus Aminicenantota bacterium
CAGTTTTTATGAATAATTCAGGAAATAAATCCTCCGGTAGCCTTCACATTGTTTCAACTCCTATTGGAAACCTTGAAGATCTAACCTTTAGAGCAGTGAGAGCTCTGGAAAACGTATCGATTATAGTCTGCGAAGATACCCGCCAGACGATAAAACTCTTGAATAAATACAATATTAAAAAAAAGCTCATCAGCTATTACCATCCCAAAGAAAGCCAGAAAATCCCGCGCATTATTAGCCTGCTCAAGGAAGGAAAAGATGTGGCCTTAGTCTCTGACTCAGGGACTCCGGGCCTTTCAGATCCTGGATATCCACTTATTAAAGAGGCCATAAAACAGGGAATAAAGATTACCCCTGTCCCCGGCCCGTCAGCATTAACAGCTGCTCTTTCAGCCTCTGGTCTTCCAACCCATAGATTTTACTTCTTTGGTTTTCCTCCACCCAAAAAGGAGGCCACAAAAAAATTGCTTCATTCCATAAAAGATGAAAGAGCAACTCTTGTGTTCTACCTCCCTACCCGGAAAATTCACTCCTTCCTTCAACTCACTCTGGAAACGATAGGAAACAGACAGATTGTTATTGCCAGAGAAATGACTAAAATCTATGAGGAATTTCTCAGAGGCAAAACAGAAGATCTGATCAAAAAACTGGAAGGAAAAAAGATAAAGGGGGAGGCCACAATTCTAATAGAAGGGCTCACTTAAGAAGCTCTTTTTAACGTTCCTTTTAACAAAATCTTAATACTTGACAAATTAACACTAAGATATTATATTAATAATAGACTAAGATATAAGGAGATATCAAATGAATATAATTAGATGGACCCCTTTTAGGGACCTAGTCACCGTAAGGGAAAAAATGAACAACATTTTTGAGGAGGCTTTCATCTCTCGAGGAGAAGAAAAAGATATGGTTGCAAGCACCTGGACTCCTTCTGTGGATATCTATGAAAATGAAAACGAGCTTGTTCTTTCGGCAGAAGCTCCTGGAATCGAGGACAAAGATATTGAAATCAAAATCGAAAACAACACTCTTTCTATCCAAGGTGAAAGAAAGATTGAAAAAGAAACAAAAGAAGAGAATTATCACCGCATCGAACGCTCATATGGTTCCTTCTACAGGTCATTTACTCTTCCCACCAACATCAACCAGGACAATATTAAAGCCGAATATGATAACGGAGTCCTCAGAATATCAATGCCCAAGAAGCCTGAGCTGCAACCTAAAAAGGTGAAAGTCCTTAAGCCAAAAAGCAAATCAACGAAATAAGATATAAATCTTTAAAATCCTGATTGCTACTGCCTATCTGGAGCGCCTAAGATTACCTGATCTTGGCGCTCTTTTTTTACCTGAATTATTCATAAAAACTGCCGCCACTTTTACTTAAATAATCCAGGTTTAGGCTTGAGCCAAGGTAATCGCTCTAACCTCTTTTGCTCCGGCCTCTTTTAAAACAGAGCTGCATTCTCGAATCGTCGACCCTGTTGTATAGACATCATCAACCAAAAGCACAACTTTTCCCTTTATGTTTTCTCCTTTTTTGATACCAAATGCCCCTGAAACATTTTTTTCTCTCTCTTCCTCATCCAGCAGAGTCTGCGGAGGCGTGTTTCTATTTTTTACCAAGCATTCTTCCACACTTTCAATACGCTTAAGCCTGGACAATTCCTTTACTATGAGCTGAGCCTGGTTGAAACCGCGCTGCCTTTTCCTTTTGGGATGGAGAGGAACAGGAATCATGACTTCCACACCCCACCATAATTCATCCTCCTCCCCCAGAACTCGATAAACAAATTGAGCCAGGTCTTTCCCTAGAACCTGGAAATGACGGTATTTCAGGAGAATGATAATGTCTTTAAACTTCCCCTTATACCTGGTACAAGAACGTTGATATGAAAAAGGAGGTCTTTTCTTTAAACAGTTTTGACAGAGATGAGGCTCTCCCGAACCCTCAAAAAACCGCCCACAGCATAAACAATAAGAGGGAAAAGTCGTTTTTATACCTTCCCAACAAGAGCGGCAGATAACCCTTTCTTCGGGAGATTCAAGCAAAGAAGAACACAATTCGCAAAAGGAGGGAAAAAAAATGAGTTCGGCTAATTTTGCATACGAAGGAAAATCTTTACGCAAAAAAGATATCAAGGAGATTCTTTCTCTTCCTTTTCCTGGCACTCAATACAATTGGGAGCCCACGGCACAACAACCAGCCTTTTTTTTCCAATATTGTTTTGGCACATCTGACAAATACCATAGCTGCTATCTCCAATCCTCTTGATCGCTTCATCAATCATAAACAACCGTTTTCTCTCTGTATCAGAAAGGCTGAAAAGGAATTCTTTGGTGTATGAACTCTCAGCCTTATCCGCTACATCCTGGGAGATTCCAGCGTCAATTTCCTTGCTTTCGCTGTAGACTTCACTTAATATATTGATAATCTCTTCCTTTTTTTTCAACAGCATTTTCTTGAATCTTTCTTTTTCTTTAGCGTTCAAAATTATCCCCCCTTATTTTGCGTATTGCGTTCCCTTCATAATCGTCAAGGAACGATATATCTGCTCTAGAAGCATGATTCTGATTGACTCATGAGAAAATGTCATCTGAGAAAGAGAGAGAAGAAAATCAGCTCTCTTTAAAATTCTCTTTTCCAGGCCGAGAAATCCTCCTGCAACAAAGGTGATAGCACGAGAGGAACTTGAAGCCAATTTCTCTAGAAATTGAGCAAATTCGGCGGAATTCATTTCTCGACCTCCATGAAAAAGACAGATAATATAACCATCTTTTAAATGTTTTTCAAGCCCTAAAGCCTCAATTTTTTTAATTCTGTCAGCAAACCTTTCTGCAATGCCTCTGGCAACCTTTGTCTGAACAAGTTCACATCTTTCCAGGCGGTTAATTCTCTCTAAGTAGAACTCCTGTAAGCCTCGTATTTCTCGATTTCGTGTTTTTCCAGGCCATAATATCTTTAGCTTCATGAAAAACTACAAAATTCGTGCCATTAACCTGAAAATGGTCCCTTCTTTCCTAAAATTGTCCATAAACAATAATGATTAAAGTAAAAAATGTCAATATTTTTTACAAAAAAAAGTAAAAAAAATAAAAGGCAAGAATAGGATTCAATAGCTAAATTTCAAGGCGTCGCCCCAAAATTTTTCCAAGGAATAGTATTCCCTTGCTGTCTTCGAAAAAACATGAACAATGAAATATCCATAATCCATCAATATCCATTCAGCATTATCCTTCCCTTCAATGCTAAGAGGAGTAATATTTTCCTTTTTTAATTCCTGCTCAACATTCTTATAGAGAGCAAGATTCTGTCTGGCGGAGTTTCCCTGCATGATTATGAAGAAATCCGTGAAAGAAGTGAGTCCCCTTAAATCCAGAACTAAAAGCTTCTCTCCCTTCTTGGCCTGGCTCGCCTTTACTGAAATCTTTATCTCGCGGGGAAGGCTCCTTTTGGTAATTGTTTTGTCAGATTTCTTGCCAGGCATTTTCTATATCTGATAAAGTTTGTTTTCTTTAATATAGGCTTCCACCTCAACGGAAACCATCGCCTCTATAGAATCACTTCTTCTGATTCTGTCTCTGATATCAGTCGAAGCAACATTCACCGCATCTATGGGCAAAAAGAATATTATAAAGGTGGAAAGCAGTTTATCCGTCAAGGCTTCGGATCTTGAGAACTCATGCATCTTTTTCAGATACTTTCCCTTCAATTTCTTCTTTGCTTCGTATAAATGATATCCTGGCCGGCTGATAACCACAAAAAAACACCGTTTGAGTACATGTTCATAATCTTTCCATGTATCGATCTCCAAAAAAGCATCGATTCCTAGTATAAAGAAAATCAGGGCTTCCGGATAGAGTTTTTTTACCCTGTTTAATGTAATAATCGAATAAGATTTCCCCTTGGCATCAATCTCGATAGAGCTGGGAACAAAATGAGAATTGGAACGGAGTGTGAGTTCGACCATTTTTAAGCGATGAGAAGGCGAGACAACATCAGAAGTGTCTTTATGGGGAGGAATATATGAGGGAATAAAAAGAACCTCATCCAGGCGAAATTTCTCTTGGACAATCTCAGCTGCTCTTAAATGCCCCAGATGAACAGGATTGAACGTGCCTCCAAAGAGTCCGACTCTCTTCTTTTTCATAAAGCTAATCTTTTCCTTCTTCCAAATTATTCAAAGTTTTAGAGAGGGCATTCACCAGCTCCATAACTCCCTCTTTTTTTAAAGCAGAAATAGCGAAAAAAGGAAGTCCCTCTTTACGGGCCAATTTCTTCATATCGTTTACTGCCTGCTTTTTACCTCCAAGAAGGTCGATTTTGTTCACCGCTATGATTTGTTTCCTTTTTGCCAACCTGGGATTGAATGCCTTGAGTTCTTCCATAACAGTTCCGAAATCCTCGACTGGATCCCTTCCAGTATAAGGAGAGACATCGATAAGGTGGACCAAAACCTTTGTCCTTTCCACATGCTTCAGGAATTTTACGCCCAGACCGTGACCAAGATGAGCCCCTTCAATCAAACCAGGTATATCTGCTATAACAAAGCTTTTGAATTCATCCACATCCACCACGCCTAAATTCGGAACAAGTGTGGTGAAAGGATAATCGGCTATAACAGGCTTTGCTGCCGAGATTTTGGATATAAGAGTGGATTTGCCTACATTGGGAAATCCAATCAACCCGACATCGGAAATGAGCTTGAGTTCAAGGATAAATTCCCCCTCTTCTCCCTGTTTCCCTTCCTGCCATTCTCTTGGCGACTGATGAGTTGAAGAAGCATAGGAAGCATTGCCTCTGCCGCCTTTTCCCCCTTTAACAACCAAAAACTTCTGCCCGGCGGAAAGAAAATCAAACTTAACTTCTTCTTTATCTTTTTCTCTAACGATGGTGCCGACAGGAACTTTTAAGAAAACATCTTTGCCATTTTTCCCCTGGCGGTTTCCTCCTTCACCATGGGCGCCTTTTTTGGCTTTGTTTATGGGATGAAAACGAAAAAAGACGAGGGAATTGAGGTTTTCACCAGATACCAGGTAGATGCTTCCCCCATCTCCTCCTCTGCCACCGTTAGGTCCTCCTTTAGGAACTCCCCATTCCCTCCGGAAACTGACACAGCCGTTACCTCCATTTCCAGCTTGGAGGGTTACTTTAACTTGGTCAACAAACATACTTAGCGGAGTCTGGACCTCCTAGGAAGGGATGACAGAGACATATTTCCCTCTCTTGCCTTTGGTTTCAAACTGAACAAATCCTGTGGCCTTAGCAAAAAGAGTGTCGTCTTTTCCTCTTCCGACATTCATTCCTGGTTTAAACGGTGTGCCTCTTTGTCGCACTAGAATGGAACCAGCGTTAACAAATTGTCCACCTGACCGTTTAACACCCAGCCTCTTTGAATGGCTCTCTCTTCCGTTCTTTGCGCTTCCACCAGATTTTTTATGCGCCATTCTTATTCTCCTTCGTTAAGACTGCTTTTTGTCCTCTGCAGCTCCATTAACTGTAGTCTTCTTTTTAGCCGGGGCCTTTGCTTTTGGCTTTTCAGTTTTTTTGGCTTCGGCTTTTGTTTGAGTTTTTGGCTCCTCTTTTTCTCCCTTCTTTTCCTCTTTTTCCGGTTCATGTTTCTTGGCAGCCTTTGTTTTCACCTTATCTACTTCTGCTCTTTTCTTCGGAGGTGCCATTTCTTTTTTCTCTTTTACCGCTTTAGCTGGCATTTTCACCGCAGCAGATTTTTCCTTCGAAGCGATCTTTTCAATTTTCACCCTGGTGAGCTCCTGACGGTGTCCTCTCTTCTTCTTATACTGCTTCCTTCTTTTTTTCTTAAAGACAATGACTTTCTTATCTTTAAAGTTTTCAATAATCTCTGCCTTCACCTGAGCATTCTCTATGAAGGGAGTTCCGATCAGGGTCTTTCCTCCATCGTCGATGAGAAGAACCTTGTCAAAAGTAACTTTTTGACCCTTTTCCTTATGGAGTTTTTCAACTTCAAGAACATCGCCTTCTTGAACTTTGTACTGTTTTCCTCCTGTTTTTATGACAGCAAACATCTTTTATACCTCAATTTTTGCACGTGATTAGGTGCCTAACTTTAACATATGGCTATTTTTATGTCAATATGACTTCAATATCTATTGACAAAAAGTGATGTTTTCTCTACTTTAATATTGCTTTTCAAGATAAAAAGCGGGCGGTTAGCTCAGCGGTAGAGCACCGGCCTTACAAGCCGGGGGTCACTGGTTCGAGCCCAGTACCGCCCACCAGAGATTTCCCCATGTTATCAGGGAAAAAGAGGCTCTTCTTTTAATAACTAAGTGGTAGATATATGGAAGTTTAACTTGAAAAATATATTTAAAAAAATATACTCGAATATCCTGCTTGTCGCTTCAATCCTTGCCTCTCTGGCTGGTTTTTTATTCTTCGGTGTCCTTTTTCTCCCTGATTTCAATATCTTCTGGCTTATCCTCTCGCCCATTATTATCGCCTTCTATCAAGTTCCGGCTGTCTATATATTCTGGATTTGGAAAAAGAAAAAAAATAAAATAGAATAATACGTCGAGAAGAAAGGAAGGCAAGCTTCATGGAATTAAGCTGGCTTGATATCGGATTTTTCCTGGCCTTCATTTGCTTTGTTGTTGGGTTCAGCCTTTACAAAAGCCGCAAAAAAAAGGAAACAAGCGAAGATTACTTCCTGGCTGGAAGAAGCCTGGGCTGGTATCTGATCGGTTTCTCGCTCATAGCTTCTAACATTTCCACAGAACAGTTTGTCGGAATGTCCGGTCAAAGCGCTGGACATGTGGGGATGGCAGTGGCGAGTTACGAGTGGATAGCGGCCATTACTCTTGTTGTTATTGCTCTATTTTTCCTGCCAAAGTTTCTCAAAAGCGGAATCTTCACCATTCCGGAATTCTTCGAACACCGCTACAATCCTATCCCGCGTGCGATCATGGCTTTTTATACTGTGATCATATACGTAGCAGTCACTATCGCTGCAGTCCTCTATTCAGGAGGCTTGACTTTGCACACAATATTCGGAGTGAACCTGACAACATCAGTCTGGATCATCGGCATCGTCGCTGCTTTTTACACCACTTACGGCGGATTAAGAGCCGTCGTCTGGGCAGACCTCATTCAAGGCTCTGCATTGATTATTGGCGGGATAATCACCATGATTCTCGGGTTTATCGCAGTAGGCGGCGTGGGCAGCTTCCTTCAAACCAATGCCGACAGACTCCATATGATTCTTCCTTCTAATCACATTGAAATTCCATGGACAGCGCTCATCATCGGCATATGGATTCCCAACTTCTACTATTGGGGCCTGAACCAATACATCATGCAAAGAACTCTCGGAGCAAGAAGCCTGAGTCAGGGACAGCTTGGGATTGTTTTTGCCGCCAGCTTGAAGCTTCTCATTCCGTTCATGGTTGTCTTCCCGGGGATAATAGCTCTTCAACTTTACAAAGACCAGCTTTCAACCGCCGACCAGGCTTATCCTGTATTGATCAAGAATCTTATCCCGGCCGGATTTAAAGGATTTATGTTTGCGGCCATCTTCGGAGCGATCATGAGCTCTCTAGACTCTATGCTGAATTCGGCCTCCACCATTTTCACTATGGACCTCTACAAACGTCATTTTAAAAAAGATGCTTCCCCTCAATCCTTGATCACAATCGGACGTATGATGACGGCTGTATTTGTTGTAGTCGGATGTTTCATCGCGCCTCAATTAGGGAATCCGAAGTTTCAGGGGATTTTCCATTATATTCAGGACTTCCAGGGATTTATCTCACCCGGAATACTCGCTGCTTTTGTTTTTGGGCTTATTTTTAAACGCGCTCCTCCTTCAGCCGCCATTACGGCTTTAATCCTCAACGTGCCCGTCTACGGCATCCTGCATCTGAATTATTTCGCTCACATCGTGTTCCTGAATAAAATGGCTATCACCTTCGCGATACTCATTTTGGCCATGGCGATCGTTACAGTACTCAGACCTCTCCAGGAACCAAAAAGTTTGCCATCAAAAAGCGGTATTGACCTGAAGCCCTCATCATCGGCCCGATGGCTTGGTTTGGCAGTAATTGCAGCCACCATTGCTCTCTATATAATATTCTGGTAAAAAATTACGGTATAAAGTGTTCTGAGTCACAGAGTTTTGGATAATGAGCTACAGCTTGAACTAAGCCCTCTGTTTAAAGTATAATTATTTTTAAATAAGCATTCTTCAACAGCTTAAAATTAAGATGCAACTTCCTCATTTCTCTTTAAGAACCAAGATTATTCTCATTTTTCTTATTGTCATTATTCTCGGAGGCTTATTGTCTTTATTTTTTGGATCAAGATTGGTTAAGAATACAATCATCTCTCAAGCCCAAACTAAAGTAAAGCATGACTTGGCTTCCGCCTGGATGGTTTTTAACGAGAAGCTGAATGATATAAAAGATATTATCAGTTTAACCGCAGCAAGAGAGGGTGTCCAAGAGGACATAAAAAACAACAGACAGGATATCCTTTTAAAAAAACTTAACCGCGTAAGAGAGGAACATGGATTGGACATATTAACGCTCACTGATCATAAAGGAATCGTGATGGTAAGAACACGCAATCCAGAAGTAGTGGGCGATGATCAATCCCAGGATGAAATAATAAAATGGATGCTGAAAAAAGATGTCGTAGTTAAGCCACAAATTATCCCTCGTGAAGAACTCTTAAAAGAAGGTAAAGATTTGGCTGATCAAGCTTATTTGGAATTTATCCCTACCCCAAAGGCTGCTCCCAGACCAGAAAATAAAGAAACAAGCGGCATGATGTTGAAAGCAGCTTCCTCTATCAAAGATGAAAACAACACCATCCTGGGTGTACTCTACGGAGGAATACTTCTCAACCGAAACTATGAGATTGTCGACCGCGTAAAAGAAACTGTTTACAAAGGAGAGAAATATAAGGGCCGGGATAAAGGAACTGCGACAATTTTTCAGCATGATTTACGGATCTCGACCAATGTCAAAAATGAAAAAAATGAAAGAGCCATCGGCACAAGAGTTTCTAAGGAAGTCAATAATGCTGTCCTTAAGGAAGGCAAACCCTGGATTGACAGAGCCTTTGTGGTCAGCGATTGGTACATTACAGCCTACGAGCCCATAAAAAATATCGATGACAAAATCATAGGCATTCTCTATGTAGGGATGCTTGAAAGACCCTATATCGACACAACAAAACGAGTTATGCTGGCATTTACCATAATGGCCTCTCTCTGTGTTGTTCTGTTGTTGGTCATCCTTTATTTTTCTACAACAAGAATTATCAACCCTCTCCAAAAAATGGTCGTTGCTACTCAAGAAATTGCCAAGGGAGATTTATCTCACGAGGTTAAAGTGAATTCCAAAGATGAAATTGGCTACTTAGCTGATTCCTTTAACAAAATGACAGCAGACTTGAAAACGGCTAATGAGAAACTCGTTGAATGGGGAAAAACTCTGGAGAAAAAAGTCGAAGAGCGAACAAAAGAATTGGCAGAAATGCAAGCTCATCTCTTTGAAGCTGAAAAATTGGCATCTCTAGGAAAATTAGCTGCTGGCGTCGCTCATGAAATCAACAATCCCTTGGGCAGCATCCTTATATACAGCCATCTTCTGCTTGAAGATGCAGACAAAAAAAGCCCTCATTATGAAAATCTGAAAAAGGTAGTCAAAGAAACTTCCCGATGTAAGGATATAGTTAAAAGTCTCCTTGAGTTTGCCCGCCCAAAAGAACCAGAAATGTCCCTGATAAATATCAACGAAATAGTGGAAACATCTCTTTCCATCATGGTGCGCCAGGCGCTCTTTCAAAACATACGCCTAAAAAAAATGTATGCTTCTCCATTACCCAAAATAGTGGCAGATAGCGCCCAGCTCCAACAGGTTTTTACAAATATCATTCTCAACGCCGCAGAAGCCATGAATGGAAATGGAGTTCTCACCCTCAGTTCCTCTCTGAGTGAGGAAGGTTCATATATTGAGGTAAAATTTTCAGACACAGGCCCTGGTATAAAAGAAGAAGATAAAAAAAGACTTTTTGAACCTTTCTTTTCTACTAAAGAGGTTGGCAAGGGCACTGGCTTGGGTCTTGCCATAAGTTACAGCATCATTCAAAAACATCAGGGAACAATTGAAGTTAAGAGCGAAGCTGGAAAGGGTTCCACTTTTACTGTAAAGCTTCCTGTCACAGAGGAACGAGAACATGAATGAAAAAGTCAATATTCTAATCATCGACGATGATGAAGCCATCAGAGACTCCTGCAGTCAAGTCCTCCAAAAAGAAGGATATACAGTCAAGAGAGCCAAAGATGGGAACGAAGGCCTTCAGTTCTTCAAGAAAGAATTCTTCCATGTTGTCCTCCTCGATTTGAAATTGCCCGGCCTAGATGGAATGGAGGTTTTAAGCAAGATTAAAGAGGGAACACCTGAAACGCCAGTCATAATAATAACCGGCTACGCCTCTATAGAATCTGCGGTTGAAGCCATGAGGCGAGGAGCCTTTGACTATTTGGCCAAGCCGTTTAGTCCCAACAGTCTGCGTATTATTACAAAAAAAGCCCTAGGAAGCCAAAAAATTCTCCTTGAAAATATTTATCTCCGTAAAGAACTAGAAGCAAAAAGTGAATTTGATAGGGTTATCTGGAAAAGCAAGGCTATGGAGAAAGTTTTAGACGTTGTCAGGCGCGTCAGCCCCAGCGAAAGCACTGTGCTTATAACCGGAGAAAGCGGAACAGGCAAAGAACTCATTGCCCGAGAAGTACACAATCATAGTCCAAGGTACAACGGTCCCTTTGTCGCCGTCGATTGTGGGGCACTAGTGGAAACTCTCTTTGAAAGCGAGCTCTTTGGTCATGTCAAAGGATCTTTCACAGGAGCTTACGAGACGAAACATGGCCGATTTGAAGTGGCCAACGGAGGAACTATCTTCTTCGATGAAATCAGCAATATCAGTCTCAACATTCAGGCTAATCTCTTAAGAGTCATCCAGGAACGAGAAGTGACTCGAGTCGGAAGTTCAAAGCCTATTAAAGTAGATGTTCGTATTCTCGCAGCCACAAACGAAAATCTGGCAGACGCTGTAAGGGAAGGAAAATTTAGAGAAGACCTTTTCTACCGTTTGAGTGTAGTCCCAATCCATATCCCTCCTTTAAGGGAAAGAAAGGAGGATATTCTTCTCCTTGTTGGACATTTTTTGCAAAAATACAACAAGAGGGCCAAAAAGAGCATTAACTCAATATCTTCTCAAGTTAAAAAAGCGCTAAAGGAATACGATTGGCCCGGAAACATAAGAGAACTGGAAAACACTATAGAGAGGGCGGTGGTGCTTTCAAAAGGCGGGGAAATAGATGACCTGGTATATCATGGAATAAGTTTTAACTCCAAATTCTGGAATCCAACTGAAGGAAAGTTTATAAAATTAGAAGAGATAGAAAAGCAGTATATTAAAGCTGTACTTCAAGCTCAATACGGGAATAAAAGCAAAACAGCTGGAATTTTAGGAATAGACCGTAAAACCCTCTGGGCAAAAGTTAAAAAATACAACATTTAAAAAAATAACATTTAACCTGTATTATTCACAAGTCGAGGTTGCCATATCATTTCTTGTTGTAACCCTATGCAAATGAAGGGATTAAAATTTGACACTTACCGGAAAGAGTGGAAAATCTCTACAGGCGCTGGGGATAAATGCCCCACTATTTTCCTTTATTAGATGTATTACTCAAGATTCATCCACTTCAAAATATGCTACTTCTTTTTGATTCAACATATTACATAGGCTTAAAAAATTTTACATCTCCAGCAAAATTAGGCACGAAATTTGCTTATTATTTTCAGCGGATGAAATCTTTTATCGGAAAGAGAATTCTATACAAATAAAAGGAAACAAAAATGAGGGTAATCAAATTAAACAAGGAAAATTTGTTTCCCTTCTTGGAAGTAATTTCTGAGAAGGCTGATCTCTGGGCACCAGTGAAGAAAGGAGACAAGCACGTTTTTAAAGTTGTCGATGATTTTTCGAAGGTTGAACTGAGCACAACAAGAACCATCCTTCCACCTCGGAAGATTTTCCTGCCCCCAACTTTCAGTATGTTCAACATCTCCGAAAAAGGCTACGAAGAAGACTTCTCCCACGTCACAAAAAAAATCCTTTTCGGTATCCATCCCTGCGATATCCACGGCTTGCTCACCCTGGATAATTTCTTCAAGCAAGACTACCTTGATCCTTACTACCTTGAAGCCAGAAAAAATACTCTGATTCTGGGGCTCTCCTGCTGGCCTGATGAATATTGTTTTGCCAAATCCACCAACACCCACATCATCGAAGAAGGCTTCGATCTCTTCTTTACCGATCTCAAAGATTTCTTTCTCGTCTGGATCGGCTCAAGCCAGGGGGATGATCTTATTCGCCTCAAACCAGAGTTCTTTGATGAAAACTTAACGGACACAGATATTCAGACCTATATACGCTGGCAGACTGAAAGAGATAAGGCTTACAAGTGGGGTATAAATTTCAATGCTTTGCCTGACCTGATAGAGCTCAAATACAGAGATTCTCTCTGGGAAAAATTGGGTGATGCCTGCCTCGCCTGTGGTTCCTGCACCAATGTCTGTCCAACATGCAATTGTTACAATATCATGGATAAACAGTTCTTGGGCGGAAAAGACGGAAAAATGATCCGTTACTGGGATGCCTGTACGCTTGAAGAGTATTCAGAAATTGCAGGCGGAGAAAACTTCAGAAAAAAAAGGGCAGACAGGCTGAAGCTCTGGTATACGCATAAGTTACAGGCATATATCTCTAAATACGGAAAACCAAGCTGTGTGGGATGCGGTCGCTGCATTGTCACTTGTCCAGTAGATATCAATGTCCGGACAGTGGGAAAAGCTCTTCTTGGAGAAAAAGAGGATGCCTTCTGGCTTAGATTCAACAAAGAGGTGACAAAATGAACGGAGAAAATAAACATATAACCCATGACAATCCTTTTCTCCCTGAACCAGCAAGGATTGTCCGCACTTATTATCTCACAGAAGACGTCAAATTTTTTCAGGTCCGGATTGTGGATATGGAAAAAGCACTTTCCTTTAATTACAGTCCAGGCCAATTTGGCATGATTTCTGTCTTGGGCACGGGTGATGCTCCCTTCTCCATATCGTCCACGCCATCGCGACCTGGCTTGTTGGAATTTTGCATCCGAAAAGCAGGAGCCGTGACCAATGCCCTTTTCCGCATGAAAGAAAATAGCCTAATCGGTTTCAGGGGACCTTATGGTAACGGCTTCCCGATAGAAAAAATGAAAGATAAGGATATTATTATTATAGTGGGAGGTCTTGGCGCAGCTCCCCTTCGTTCTGTTTTGCTGTATTGTTTAGATAACCGCGATCAGTTTCGGAGGGTATCGCTCCTTCACGGGGCTAAAAAACCTTCTGAAATGATCTTCCGCGAAGAGTTTTTTGCTCTAAAACAGAGGGAAGATCTCGAATGCCATTTATCTGTTGATAAGGATGATACAGGAAAATGGACAGAAAACATTGGGGTTGTGACTACTCTCTTCTCCTTACTCGAAGAGATCGATCCGGCAAATACCTACGCACTCGTCTGCGGCCCTCCAGTCATGTATAAATTTGTTATCAAAGAGCTTGTCAATTTAAACATTCCCAAGGACCAAATTTTAATGACATTGGAGAGAAGGATGAAATGCGGGATTGGGAAATGTGGCCACTGCGCCATTGATTATATCTATACCTGTCTGGATGGACCTGTCTTTACATACTGGGATGTTATCCACATGAGGGAACTCATTTAAGGAGAAAAAAATGGAGAAAGAAAATAATGATAAGCTGAAAATTGGCATCTATGAATTAACAGGCTGTGCGGGTGATGCACTCCTTATCCTCGATTGTGAAAAAGAGCTTGTTGATATATTCAATGCAGCCGATATTCAGTCCTTTCTGATGGCAAAAAGTGACAATATCGATGAGGAACTGGATATTGCCCTTGTGGAAGGCTCTGTTTCAACAGAAAGAGAAAAAGAGGAACTTCTGGACATTAGAAAAAGAGCAAAAACAGTGGTCGCCATCGGTATCTGTTCCTGTTTTGGGGGAATCCAGGCCGCCTTCCTCGACCAAAAAGAATGGGAAAAAAACTTCAAAAAAATCTATGGTGACACCAAGATGACTCATACAAAGCCTGTCCAATCCAAGCCCATCGATGCTTACATAAAAGTAGATTATTATCTGCCTGGCTGCCCTATCGAAAAAGAACAATTTTTATCCACTTTTAACCGAATCCTGAGAGGGAACCCTCCCGAGCTCTACCGGTTTCCTGTCTGTGTAGAATGCAAGTGGAACGAGAACGACTGCCTTCTTAATAAAGACATTCCTTGTTTAGGGCCCATAACTCGTGCTGGATGTGGTTCGATCTGTATCAACCACAATCTTCCTTGTGTTGGCTGTTGGGGCCTAGTGGAAGAAGCAAACCTCACTTCTGAATTTCAACTCTTGCAAGAGAAGGGATTTGATTATGATTTTATCAAGAAGAAAATGGCCAATTTCAGCGGCACAGGAATAGCCGATTTTTTGGGCAACCTCAAAGGAGATAAAAAATGAAAAGAATATCTGTAGAACACCTGGCACGTGTGGAAGGAAGCGGAGGAATCTCGGCTACCATTGATGGCAATGTCGTCACAGATGTCAAATTTTCTATATATGAAGGCCCTCGCCTTGTCGAAAGGTTAACTGTAGGCAAAACTCCTGAGGAAGTTGTCAATATTGTGCCCCGGATTTGTGCCATCTGTTCTATTTCCCACAAATACGCAGCACTACGCGCTATGGAAAATGCTCTGTCCATAAAAGTCCCTTCCAAGGTTTCTCTTCTTAGAGAGCTCATGCATCTGGGGGAAATGATAGAGAGCCACTCTCTCCACATATATTACCTTGCTCTTCCTGATTATGCAGGATTTCCGAATGTCATTGCTATGGCTTCCAAATTCGAGCTCGAAGTCAAGATAGCTCTCGAGATGAAGGAATTCGCTAATCACATCATGAAAACAGCAAGCGGCCGTTATATCCATGGAGAAAATCCAGTTATCGGGGGATTCGGCAAATTCCCAGCAAGGGAAGAACTGCTCTGGATAAAGAGCAGGGCGATCCAATTCATGCCTTTTGTTTTAAAAACAGTGAGCCTCTTCTGTGAGCTCGATTATCCCGATTGTCCTGAAGAGGATACTGTCTATGCCTGCTGTCATCCGTACCAGAATAAATACGGTCTTGCCGGAGATGAAATTATACTTTCCACAGGAGAAATATTAAATAAAGATGATTACAAAAGCTTAACAAACGAATTTGTGGTCTCTCATTCGTATGCGAAACACAGCCGCTATAAAGAGAAACCTTTTTCAGTCGGAGCGTTAGCCAGAGTCAACAACCTGGGTGAAAGGCTAAAAGGCGAAGCTGGAAAGATGTATAAAAAATATTTTAACCGCCGCTGGAAAAGAAATCCTCTTTTTAACAATGCGGCTCAAGCTTTAGAAATTCTCTATGCTTTCGAAAGAATACCCAAGGTTGTTGAAAAAATGCTAAAGCTCTCCGATCCTGCCATCGTAAAATATAATACAAAGGAAGCCAAGGGTACAGGAATTATCGAGGCACCACGCGGTCTTCTTGTCCACTCTTATGAAATATCAGACGGACTCGTCTCTTACACAGATATTATTACCCCTACTGCTCAAAATGCAGAAGATATTGAAAGGTATTGCTCTATTGCCGCTCAGAAACTCCTTGATGCAGGTGAAGAGGATAAAATTAAGGATAGAATGGATTTGGTCGTTCGGGCTTATGATCCCTGCATCAGTTGTTCTGCCCATATGGCTGAGGTTAAAAAAGCACCGGCAGAAGATTGGAAAACGAAATTAGCTGAGATCAAGAAGAAAGCTTCCCCGATTTTTGTAGGAGTTGGAAAGAGAGATCGTTCTGACGACGGAGCAGGTATCGAATTAGCACTCAAACTCAAAAAGCTTGGAGTGAGTGACGTCTATCTTGAATCAGAATTAGTAGACTACAAAATTCCTTGGAAATATAAGGGTTCCCGGCCTCTTATCTTCTTTGATGCCGTTAATTTCAGAGAAGCCCCTGGCAAAGTGACTTTCCTGCCTCTTAGCTACATCATGAACAATACAAGGTTAAGCCACAAGTTTTTACCTTTTATCTCCATGCAGATGAAGTATAAGCATTTGAAGAATGCTTACATGCTCGGCATTCAACCAGAGTCAATCGAGGAAGGCACAAAAATCAGCCCGCCAGTTCACCAAGCAATCATAAAGGTACTCAAAGAGATAAAAAACTGAAAAAATAGTGATAAAGTAAAAGTGATGAGTTACGGAGTCACTGAAAATGATTGATACAGAAAAAAAAAGAATCCTCATTATCGACCCCAATATTCCAGAAAGAACTGTTATGGCTGCTTTTTTAAAAAGCGAAAATTTATATATTGAAACTGGAAGAGGGCTTGTAGATGCGGTAAAGAAAATTCGTGGAAGTTGTTTTGACTGTTTAATCATGGATGTTGAACTGCCCGAGATGAAAGGGTATGAAGCTGTGTCTATCTTAAAAAGTATCGATCCTACAATCAAGATCATCATGACAACAAAGAAAAACACGAAAAACCTGGAAGCCAAAGTTAGGGAACAGGACATCTTTTTTTACTTCATAAAATCTTTTGTCAAAGAAGAATTAAAATTGGCGATCAATAACGCCTTTAGAAAATAAAGGAGGAAGAAATGGAAAAACATAGAGCGAAAATTTTAGTCATCGATGATGATCCGGATTTCGTAATCGCTGTGACTCCTATTCTGGAATCAGCCCTGTATGATGTTGTGCCTGCTTCAAACCCTGAGGAAGGAAAAGAAAAAATCTTCTCAGAGAAACCTGATCTTATTCTTCTCGACATCATGATGGACAGTCTCTTTGACGGCTTTTCCCTGTGCCACGCTATCAAGAGCTCGAAGGACTACAAAGAATTCAAGGATACCCCGATTATCTTTGTTTCTGCTGTGAAAGAGATGACAGGATCAAGATTCCAGTTCAATGCTCAAGAACAAGGGATGATCGGGCCTGACGACTACCTCGATAAACCCGTTAAGCCCGGTGATCTCATCGCTCGCATTGAAAAGCTCTTGAAGAGATGAAGGAAGGAAAGCAAACACCAAAAATTCAATGCGTCTGAGGAAAAAAGGGAAAAGAATGTGTTAGAAAAAAAACCTGTTATTCTCGTGATCGATGATGAAGAGTCCATGCGGGACTCTTGCTCTCAAATGCTAGAAAAAGACGGTTTTCTCACCGATACAGCCGAGGATGGTTCTGTAGGCTTAGAAAAAATAAAAGAAGCCAAGCCTGATCTGGTTCTCATCGACTTAAAAATGCCAGGGATCAATGGGTTGGTGGTTTTAGAAAAAGCCAAGGAAATTGACTCCAATATTATTGTTGTTGTTATCACAGGTTACGCTACGGTAGAGTCAGCTGTAGAAGCCATGAAAAAAGGGGCTTACGACTTCCTTCCCAAACCTTTTACTCCCGATGAATTGCGGATCATTATCAGACGGGGGCTGGAGAGACGAAAGCTCATCCTTGAAACTGAGTCCCTCCGAAGAGAGAAGAAGCTTATCGAAGAAAATTTCATCACCATGGTCTCTCATCAACTGCGAAGTCCTCTGGTTGCCATCCTGCAGTATTTTGAAGTCATTCTGGGAGGAATGGCGGGTGAGGTCCAGGAAAAACAAAAAATGATGATCTCAAGAGCCAGCGCCCGGCTGGAAGGCCTTCTGAATTTGATCAACGACTGGTTGGATGTTGCCAGGTTGAACGCCGGGCAAATTGTCGACAAACTCAACCCTTTATCATTAAAAAAAGTTATGAAAAAGTTAATAGAGGATATGAAGCCTTTAATCCAAGATGACAACATTTCTTTAGAACTCGGATCTTGTTCTGGAGATGACCTTGTCCAAGGTGATAAGGAGACACTGGAACAAGTTTTTTCCAACCTTATCACCAATGCGGTCAGATATAACAAGCCAAAAGGACAAATTTTAATAACCATCAAAGAAAAAAAGGCTTTCATTGCCGCAGAGGTTAAAGATACGGGAATAGGGATTGCAAAGGAGCATCTTCCTTTTATTTTCGACCAATTCTACCGGGTGAAAAGAGGCGAAGACCAAAAAATAAAAGGAACGGGATTGGGGCTTTCCATCGCCAAAAAAATAGTAGAGGCCCATGGGGGTTCAATTCAAGTTTCGAGTGAGCTGGGAAAAGGAAGCATATTTACCGTTCTGCTGCCTAAGGCAGAAAAAGGGAATCCTCACGTTTTAAAATTTTGGGATAAAAAGCATCTGGGTTAGGCTGATATGAAATTAGACAGATATAAAAAATGGTTTTCGAAAATAATTTTGGATTTTCTGATCGCTGACCATTCAAGTTGGAAAGTTTTGGAGATGCCCGTTTTCAACCGGCAAAAACCAAGCAATAGATCAAAAAAATGAAAAGAAGTTAGGTTGTTTAGATTAAAAGAATTCAGGATGACTTAAAAGATATTTAAGAGTGAGCGACTCAAATTGATGGTTGGAATAAGCACCTTGATACTTGGTTTGGTTATATTAGGAAAATTATTTCTTTAGATACATCGAATCTTTAATATTGGCATTTCCTCAGCTCTGACTTGAGTAGAATTGTATCTTGACATTCTCAGTAAAGATATTAAAGTAAATAGTGGGCATGAAAAAAAGAAAGTCAAAGCGGATTGATACCAAATCCCCCGATCGCAACACGTTAGAAGACTTTCGTGCTCTATCAAATCAAATAGTGCTTCATGCACAACATGGGCTCTTAAGAATTGATTTCTTACATGAAACATCGAAGATTCTTCTCAAATTCTCAGGATGTGACTCTATTGAAATGTGGCTGAAGGAGCGTGGCAAATACTACCGCACTGAGGTCACGCACTCCCAAAAACGGCCATTCCAATTTGGAATCCTGCCATCAAAAATAAGCAGGGATGGCAAACTTATTCTTGACTTACGGATAGACTCGAGCCTGGAACAATTATGCATGGATATTGTTCTCGGACAATTTGATCCTGCCTTACCGTTTTTCACAAAAAATGGAAGCTTCTGGACAGGTGACGCAGAGAATTCCCTTGTCTTCCAGTCAATAAAAAATAGAAAAGAGCTCGATAATAAATTTTTCGTAAAAGGGAACTACCGATCATTGGCCCTCATTCCGGTTTCAGTTGAAAATAAGAACATTGGGCTTTTGCAGTTGAAGAGCATATTCTCAGACTACTTTACAAAAGAAGAGGTAGAGTTTT
Organism: Candidatus Aminicenantota bacterium; assembly: GCA_023133225.1. Lineage (GTDB taxonomy): Bacteria > Acidobacteriota > Aminicenantia > Aminicenantales > Aminicenantaceae > JAGLWV01. Next base: position 19,370 of record JAGLWV010000100.1, read on the forward strand.
ACGAAGGGGTCGTACAAACACTTGGAATTGCTCTGACACACAGACGCACACAGGTAGAGTTGCGGGAACGAGTCAAGGAACTCACATGCCTTTATGGCATTGCCAAAGTGGTTGAACGCCCAGACATATCCCTGAATGATACACTGAAGGATATTGTAAAGCTTCTTCCTCCTGCCTGGTTATACCCCAAGATTGCTTCTGCCAGGATTACCCTGGATGGACATTTTTACTCTTCTCCGCGTTTTCGAGAAAACGGTCAGAAACAGTTAGCAGATATTGTAGTGAATGGAGAACGACGAGGAGCTGTTGAGATCGTTTATTCGAAGAAGAAGCTGGAACTTGACGAGGGGCCTTTTCTTAGAGAGGAACGAACTCTGATTAATAATATAGCAAAAGAAGTTGCACTCATTGTCGAACGAAAACAGATTGAGCAGGATAAAATGAGACTTCAGGAACAAATCCGGCATGCTGATCGATTAGCCACTATCGGTCAGTTGAGTGCAGGAGTGGCCCATGAATTGAACGAACCCCTAGGAAGCATCCTTGGTTTTTCTCAGCTTATAAAGAAATATCCGGAACTCTCAGAACAGGCAAAACAAGATCTTGAAAAAATAATGAAAGCCTCTCTGCATGCACGAGAAGTTGTCAAAAAGCTTATGTTGTTTGCTCGACAGATGCCTCCACAGAAGACACAAATAAATTTAACCCAGGTTGTTGAAGAGGGACTCTATTTTCTTGAATCTAGATGTGCTAAAGAGGGAATCAAAGTGAAACGTTTACTCTCCACGGATCTACCAGAGATCACAGCTGATCCAGCTCAGATGACTCAAGTTTTGGTAAATATTGTTGTCAATGCAATACAAGCAATGCCGAACGGAGGCAATCTTACGATACAAACAAAGGCCTCCGACCAATATGTCTTGCTCATTGTAGAAGACACAGGTGCCGGCATGAGCAAAAACGTTATGAAGAAAATATTCCTTCCGTTCTTTACAACAAAGGAAGTCGGGCAGGGAACAGGCCTAGGTCTAGCTGTAGTTCATGGAATCGTGACTTCTCACGGGGGTTCTATCAATGTTGAGAGCGAGGTCGATCACGGCACACGATTCGAAATTCAACTACCCAAAGCAAAACCACAAGACAGTAAAAGAGGAGGTTAAAATGAAAACTTCTAAAAAGAAAGAACATATCCTCGTTGTGGATGATTCTCCTGATATGCTGGAAGTGCTGCAGAGAAATCTGCAATCAAAAGGTTATAGAGTCTTTGTTGCGCCTGGTGCTGCTGAGGCAATTAAGATTCTTGAGTCCACGCCTATGGATTTAGTCATAACGGACCTTAAAATGCCTGAAATCAACGGGCTGAGCCTTGTAAGACATATCCAAGAAAATTTCAAAAACACCGAAGTGATTATGATCACAGGTTACCCTTCGATTGAAGGAGCAGTCGAGGCTGTCAAGACTGGGGCTGAGGAATATCTGGCCAAGCCTTTTACCGAAGAGGAACTTTTTTCTGCCGTCAAGCACGTATTCGATAAATTACATATGCATAGAGCTGTACACGTGCAAACTGCTAAGCCCCTTCCAGCTCGCTATGGGCTCATTGGTGAATCGGAGGCAATTCAGAAGGTCTTAAATGCAGCAGAGAAGGCAGCAACAAGTTCAGCTACAATACTCATAACCGGAGAGAGTGGTACAGGTAAAGAGCTGGTAGCCAGGGCTATTCATTACAGTAGCCCTCGTGCTTCAGCTCCATTTGTCCCTATAAACTGCGGAGGTATTCCAGAGACACTACTTGAAAGTGAACTTTTTGGATATGTTAAGGGAGCTTTTACCGGCGCCACGGAAACCAGGGCTGGTTTCTTTCAAACTGCAGAAGGAGGCACGATCTTTCTTGATGAAATTAGTGAGACAAGTCTATCAATGCAGGTCAAGCTTCTCCGTGTTCTCCAAGATAAAGAAGTTTTTATGGTCGGAATCCGGCATCCACAAAAAGTGGATATAAGCATTATTGCCGCAACTAATAAGGAATTGCTCAGTCTAATAGAGAAAGGAGATTTCCGCGAAGACCTATTCTATCGCCTTAATGTTATTACTATAAACATTCCTCCTTTGCGCGAGAGAGGAGAAGACATTTTGTTGTTAACCCAGAATTTTGCAATTAAATTTGCCGAGGAATATGGGAAACCTGTAGCGCAGTTTTCCGATAGCGTGTTACAAGTTTTAAAGAGCTACTATTGGCCAGGAAATGTAAGAGAATTGGAGAATATAATCCAGCGTCTTGTAGTCATGAGCGAAAATGATATCATAGATGTTCCAGATCTTCCCTCACTTATGCGCTTCTCAGCTCTACGAGGAACAGGATTAAATCAAACTCTTGCCGCAGTAGAGGCTGAACACATCCTCCGCGTCTTGGCGAGTGTGGATGACAACAAAACGCGGGCGGCAGAGATTCTTGGGATCGACCGCAAAACTCTGCGAGAAAAGTTAAAAAAAACCAAACGCCCATCCTCATCCTAAATATTCTATTATAGGAGAGATTCTCCCCGCCGGTACAAATCTCCCCGGTTCTTTTTGTATTCATTGCTGTGCCAATGAAGAAGGCCTAAAGCTCACTTTGAACATTCCATCTCAAGAACTTCTTTTTATTCAATAAGTTAAACAACTTTAATCACTCCACTCTCAAAAAAAATTTCCATCCCATTTAGAAATCAGATAATTGGCATTGAAATTGCATTATCAATTTTGAGAAAGGAGATAAAAATGAAAAAAATAAATCGACGGAGTAAAGATGGGAACGAGATAACTCCTATCTCTCCCTCTAGAGAATGGAAATTATTGTATTATGAACATGGAAGACCTGGACTTGAAGAAGACAGCAAAATCAAGGGATTGTGTATGTATTGTGAGCTATTCGACATTTGTTCGCTTCCGAAGCCAGAGACAGGAGTCTGGCGTTGTCAATACTACCATGCAAAGACAAGGAAGCAAAATGGTCTCTATAATAATGTTATTAAACAGCTCGAAAAAGCAGAAACGGTCGTTCATTTCGACAGGGAGATTTGTAAAATTTTGGCTGCTACGATGAACGAGTTTATAGTCCATTTTCCTGTAAAAATGGATGATGACAAGATCAAAATGTTAACAGGATACAGAGTACAGCACAACAATGCACTTGGACCCTTCAAAGGAGGTTTGCGATTCCATCCCCAAGTTGATAACGACGAAGTCAAGGCGCTAGCGACCTTAATGACCTGGAAGTCAGCGATTACTAATATCCCTTTTGGCGGTTCAAAGGGGGGCATTAAATTCGAGCCAGCTGAACATAGTGCTGCTGAGATAGAAAGAATCACTCGTCGTTTTACCTTTGCTTTGGGAAACAACATAGGCCCAGATTATGATATCCCTGCTCCGGACGTGAATACAAATCCTCAGATCATGGCTTGGATTCTAGATACTTACATGTCAACAGTAACCCCGAATGAAAGGAATCGTTGTCTGCACGTAGTCACTGGCAAACCCATTGAATCAGGCGGAAGCCAGGGGCGAAATAAAGCAACAGGACAAGGCATCGTTTTTCTCATTGAAAAGTGGGCAGAGGACCATGGCTTTAATTTAAAAGGGAGTACACATATAGTCCAGGGATTTGGAAACGTTGGCTCTTGGGCATCTCGCTTGATGAAAAAGATGGGCTCTAAGCTTATTGCTGTAGAGGATGTAACAGGAGCGATTTCAAACAGTGAGGGAATTGATCCCGATGATCTCGCTCATTATGTTATAAACCAAGGCGGGGTCCTCGATTATCCGGATGCAAAACCGATTGACCATGAGATCTTCTTTAGTACAAAAGCCGACATTTTTATCCCAGCTGCCTTGGAAAATCAAATTACAGCAGAGACCGCGCGTTTACTGAATGTCAAGCTCGTTGCTGAAGGCGCCAATGGCCCCACTGACCCAGAAGGCGATAAAATCTTACAGAATAAAGAGATTGATGTAATTCCCGATATGCTCTGCAATTCTGGTGGTGTAATAGTAAGCTACTTCGAGTGGCTCCAAAACAAGCGAAGTGAGTTCTGGGAACTTGATGAAGTAGATTCTAAACTGCGCAAGATGATTGTGGATGCCTATGAGCGAGTGCGGGATACAGCCGAGAGGTTTAAAGTTGATTTGCGCACAGCTGCACAGATTGTCGCTCTCTCACGTCTTGAGATGGTCTATAAGGAAAGGGGAATCTTCCCTTGATCTCATCATCACATTAAAAGTTCCTCACATTTTAAATTTATAATTCATACAAATCTTGACAAGCCTTATCTGAAATTAGACAGACACAAAAAGTATTTGTTGGGAATCGCTTTGAATTTTTTAATTTATGAATCTCATGCAAAAATGATATAATGAAACTTATTTAAAAGCCAAAGATGAGGAAAAGGAGGAGAAGGAGTCAATCATGAATTTGGTTTCAGCTGAAAATCTAAGGAAAATCTATAAAGTAGGAGAAATCGAAATAGAAGCTTTAAAGTCTGTGAGTTTTAACGTCAAGTCAGCTTCCTTTGTTTCTTTTGTGGGTCCATCAGGCAGTGGGAAGACCACTCTTTTAAACCTCATCGGGTGCCTGGATAAGCCTACTTCAGGCTCCTTAAAGGTAGCTGGTGTGGATACATCTGCTCTAACACGAAAAAAAGCCGCGGTTTTTCGTGGAATAAATCTTGGTTTCATATTTCAAGATTTTAACCTCATCCCTGTCTTATCGGTTTACGAAAATGTCGAATATCCCCTTTTGATTGTGCAGAATGTTTCTGCCGAGGAAAGAAAAAAACGGATCGCATCTCTCCTTGAAACCGTCGGAATGACAGACCAGAGGGATAAATACCCTGATCAGATTTCCGGAGGACAAAAACAGAGGGTTGCCATAGCCAGGGCTCTCGTAACAAACCCCAGGCTGGTGCTTGCTGATGAACCAACCGCTAATTTAGACAGCAAGACAGCATTCATGGTCATCGACATCATGCGAAAGATGAAGGAAGAATTCGGTGTGACTTTTATTTTCTCTACACATGACCAGAGAGTTGTGAGGGAAGTGGAGACTGTCTACACTCTCCAGGATGGAATGCTCGTTGAGGATGCAGTCAGGGAAGGAGGGATAAATGTTTAAGCTTTTTAAAATTGCTATTCGAAATTTACTGAGATACAAAAGACGCACTTTGCTGACATCATCCCTCATCGCTGTTGGGGTCATGTTTGTTTTAGTGTTCATCGCTGCATCCGGCTCTTTTAAATATATCATGATCGGTCAGATTACTGACTCTATGCTCGGCCATCTTCAAGTCCATAAAAGGGGTTATGTTGCTTCGATCGACAGTCTGCCTTTGACGTTGAATCTGAGTGCTAAGGCGAAAGAGAAGCTTGAACAGACCATTAAGGAAATTCCCGAGATCGAGGCTTTTTCGCCAAGAATAAAATTCGGAGGGATGTTCAGTAATTTCATTGAAACAACTAATATAAGGATCAATGGTGTTTATCCAGATAAGGAGATCGCTACGATCCCGCTTTTTCCATCTAGAATTAAGCAGGGCGAGAAAGCTATTAAAAAAGGCGATATCCTGATTCCGGAGTTGCTGGCAAATGGGCTGAAAGTCAAGGTGGGAGATACTGTGGTTGTTATAGCTACCAACAAGGATGGTTCTGTAAACGGTAAACAGTTTGTGGTTGGAGGTATCATTGAGAGCGTAACCGGTCCAGGAGGAAGAGACGGCTATATGCATATAGAAGACGCAATGGAAGTATTACGCATGAAAGAAATAGAGATTAGCGAGGTTGCCGTAAGGCTTAAGGATTTCGGTAAGTTAAACGCTGTCAATGATAAAATGCATAAATTGCTGTCAGAGGAACTCAACAAGCAGGGAAAACCGATTTTTGATGTCCGCACCTGGGAAAGACTTTCTCCATTCTATAATGTTGCCCGGATGATAAACATAATGACATTTTTCATTAAGATTATGCTCATATCCATAGTCTTGATAAGTATCATGAATATCATGATCATGGCTGTTTTTGAACGAATACGGGAAATCGGTACCATTGCAGCCATCGGAACTATACCGGAGAAAATTCTATCTTTGTTTTTGATTGAAGGTTTCTCCCTGGGTATATCTGGTGCGGTTGCGGGAAATATTCTAGCTATTATTATTGTTTTTGTTATGAGCGCTGTAAAAATTACATTCAATTTCGGCAGACAAACCGGCATGGCACTTTCGCCTAGTTTGAAAGTTAATGACATGCTTTTTATTTCAGCAATAGTTATCATCGCATCCGTAATTGCTGCGCTTCAGCCAGCTTTAAAAGCATCGAGGATGGAACCTGTTGAGGCTCTTAGACATGTGTAAAGATTTTAATGTTTCTGAGTCAATTACACAGGATGTAGAAGTCTTGATTTTGAATTTTTTAGAATGGATAGAAAATGGAGGATAACCTTGCTTAGAATAGTGATTGTTTTAATTATGTTGGTTCTAATATTTCCACCTTGCTCTGTAGGAGAAGAAGATGTCATCATCGCAGTAGCATCAGATGGAAAGACTTTAAAAGATTCCGTAAGTCAACTCGCCGCGCGTTGCCCCTACTTTCTTTTTATTAACAAAACAGGAAAACTACTGGAGGCTGTCGATAATCCGTATGCGGATACAAGAGGCAGTACTGGAGTTTCGGCGGCTAATTTTCTTGCTGATAGAAATGTGACCATAGTTATTGCAGGAAGGTTCGGCGACAAAATGAAAAGTGTGCTGGAAACAAAAGAAATTGCCTGTTTTGAGTCTCAAGGAATCGTTGAAGAAGTAATAAAAAAGGTT
>JAGLWV010000101.1 GCA_023133225.1 Candidatus Aminicenantota bacterium
CCAGGTGAAAATGGAATCCGTTCCCTGCGACGTCCTCCGCCAGTTTCGGAGTAAAGGTTGCTATACAGCCATGTTTGTAGGCAATGTTGCGGATCAACCAGCGCCCCAACACAAGAGCATCTGCCATTTCTTCCACTGGCTTAGACAGGAATTCCACTTCAAGCTGTTCGGCGCTTTTTCCGTTAATTTCATCCACTTTACTCTGGATAGTCTCGATAGAGCCAACCTCAGAATGGATATACTTCACAGCACCCGTTGTCTGAGTAATATAACGCACTATCTCGTTTAGAATCTCACCGCTCTTCATAAACGGTTCCGCTTCATGGTAACTCTGCTGTTTCTGGAGGAGATAAGTTTTCCGACCTCTTTCACTGATAAGAAAAAATTCCAACTCTCCTAAAGCATACAGTTCCAATCCAGTGTTTTCTCGGAAGAGCTGGCAAGCTTTGGCTAAGATGTTATCCACAGCAAAAGGAGCGCGGTTTCCTTCTTTCATTAAAAACCGGCAGACAAAATCCAGGCTTTTGTTATCAAATGGGTTCAAGAATGCTGTCTTATACTCTGGCACCACGTATAAGTCCGAGTGAGATACATCGATCATCCCCTTGAACAGAGAAGATCCGTCAACACGCTCACCATCCGCGAGAATGCTCTCGACTTCGCGACGGCTCGAAAAAGGCAGCCTCAATTCCTTGGGCTTCCCATCCAAAGCCGTGTAATGAAAGGTGATTCGCTCGATCTGCTTATGCTCGATGATTTTTAGAAAATCAGCCCTTTGAAAATCCTGACCGGGCTTATCCAGAATAGCGGACAGCGGATTAGCTAAGGCATATGAAAAATCTTTCTTTGACATAACTGTTTTCCTTTCATAATTCTATAAAAAAAAGAGAATAAACATTTTACAAAAACAGGGGAATTCATTGCAACAAGAAATTCTGAAGATTATAAACGGAATACAATTCCGTTCTCGGTCTCTTTCTCTTTTCGTTTCGCCATTCGTCATTCGTTTTTGACTTGAATGCAGCGCTGTGCTATAAGGCTTAAGATATATATTTTCTCGAGGAGGCCTCATGAAAAAATTGAATATTTATTCGCTTTTAATTCTACTGGCATTCGCATTTTTTGCTTTTTATTCCTGTCAGAAAACCGGAGAAACACCTGTCGAGATAACGCAAGAAGAAATCTCCGCGTCTGTTCCCGCTCTCAGCGATTTGCACGAAGTCGTCTATCCGCTCTGGCACAGTGCCTTTCCAGAGAAGGACTACGCTCTGATCAAGGAACTTCTCCCTCAGGTGGATGCTTTGGTCGAGAAGTTGGATTTGGCACAGCTGCCTGGAATACTCCGGGATAGCCAGGAGAAATGGGATGAGGGGAAACAGAATTTAAAAGCCTGTCTGGAAAAACTGCATCAGGCCGCAGATTCGGATGATGAAGAAGAAATGCTGAACCAGACCGAGGCCTTTCATAAACATTATGAACGTTTGGTTCGTTTGATCAGGCCGCTTGTTGCTGAATTAGATGCCTTCCATCAAGAGCTCTATAAACTCTATCACTATTATTTTCCGAACTATGATCTGGAATCAATCCGCAGTACGGTGTCGGCCATGTTGGAAAAGATGGGTCCTTTGAAAGCAGCTCAGCTTTCAACGCGGCTGTCCGACAGGCAGAGTGATTTTGACGCGGCCGTCGAGAAACTCGCTGAGGATCTCAATCAGCTGGCGGAAGTCGTCAAAACCAACAAGAAAAAAGAGATTTCTGCTGCTGTAGAGAGAGTTCATGCCGCGTACCAGAATGTTGAAAAGATTTTTGATTGACTCTAATCAAACGATTAAGGGGAAGGAGGATTAAGGGGAAAGGATTAAAGGATTAAGGGAAGGATTAAGGGATTAAGGGGGTCGAGGGATTAAGGGGGTCGGACCAAGGTAACTTATATTATATCTAGTACTTACACTTATAAATCACTCTTTTTTTTGCCCTGAATAGCACTTTTGAGAGTCAAAAACATCGCTTGAAGCAGCTAATTCTTCTTTCAATTCATGAGTCTGGAGTAAAGGGGGTCAAATCTGTATTCTTGACAAACCGTTTAACTCTACCTGATGATTTGCCAATATTACCAAGAATAAAGATTTGACCCCCTTTTATTGGTATAACTCTGCTGGTGCTATTTCTTGTCGGTCTCCTTGTGGGAATTGTTGTATTTGGGATCAAGTTGACAAGAAGATAACTTGAAAAATTATTTGCCGATAAACCGGTTAATGAATTCAAATGCGCGTGTGTAGCACTCCATACGGTTCTTGTAAAGAAGGAACACATGAGGCTCATCCGGCACGATCATGAGTTCAAAATGCACGTCTCCTTTGGCTCTCAGCTTCTGCACTAGGTCTGTCGTCTGCTGGAAGGGTACATTTCTATCATCGTCACCGTGGATAAAGAGTACCGGTGATTTCCAGGTTTCGAGGCTTGCAACCGGGGAGGAATCGCGTGCCTGGTTGCTCTCGGATACATTGGAACTTCTCCCGCGCAGCGTTGACCAGTCGTGTACGCCCGCCATGTCGACACCCACTTTGAAAATGTCAGAATTGCGTGCCAGGGCCATGGCTGTCAAAAGCCCTCCATAAGATAGTCCCCATTTTCCAATCCTTTCAGGATCAACCTCTGGCCGGCTCTGGAGATACCTGGCACCAGCCAGTATGTCCTGGTATTCGGAAGCTCCACGCCTTCCCGTGTCGGGTGCGTCTCGAAACGAGCGTCCATAGCCAATTCCACTGCGGTAGTTGATGGAGAGCACTACATACCCATTGTTGACTAAATGCTGGTTGAAAGCATAAGCGTCAAAGTAGGAACCTCTGTAGTGCCAGCCCAGGAGCATCTGGCGTACAGGCCCTCCGTGTGTATAGATCACACCTGGAAGTTTGGCTCCTTTTTTGGCGCCTTTAGGGAGAAAGATTTGACAGGGAATCTCGAGTCCATCTGGGGCTTTGACGATCACAAGCTTAGGTTTCACTAATTTGTTTATTGGGAATTCTGCAGGAAGTTTCTTCGGAGCAACCACTTTAATCTTTCCACCTTTGGCCGGGACTGTGGCGATGGAGGTGGGATGAACGGCCGTGGCATAGTGAAAAGCGGCTTTACTTCCGGAGGAAAGAGCTACAGGATAGGTGCCGATCGTTGCGCCTTTTGTAAGCTGCACAGCTTTTCCGCCCGCTGTGGGGACCCTCCAGATATGCCGTCCGTGGATATCGGCCAGGTTGCTGCTGAAGAACAAGGTTTTCTCGCCACTGGAGAGAGTCATCTGTTCCACAAAGCCCTCTCCAGGAGTGAGATCCACAGGCTCTCCTCCTGTAAGGGGCATCGAGAACACATGATTCCAGTTATCGTGTTCGGCTGTGAAGAGGATTCTATTATTGGCTGTAAGCTTAAAATTGCGGAAAGAATAGTACAGGGGCTCCTCTTGAGGGAAGCGCCACACTTCCTGCGCGGTCCCTTTCATGGCATCGGCCACCCAGATAGCAAAGTTGGCAGGACCGCGGCCACGGAACCTGGACGCTGCTCCACCGTACTGCCGGCCAGGTCTTCGTAAAAAGGCGATCTTAGTGCCATCGGCAGACCAGGCAGGGCTGCTGTCTCGATCAACATTGGGAGCGATCCAGATGATTTTTCTCTTAGCGATATCGAACACACCGATGAAGCTGTGGTCATTCCGGTTGGTGACGAAGGCGATTCGAGTCCCATCGGGTGACCATCGGGGAGAACCATTCTGTCCGACTGCCCTGAACATCAATTCTGGTCGAGGAAGGATTCCGGGTTCCAATGGCTGGATCAAGGGCAAGCGGTAGATCAGCCCGTCTTTCACCAGAAGGAGCCAGCGGCCGTCAGGTGAGAGGACAGGATTTCTGCCGCGAGCCACTTTCCATGGTTTTCCTCCGTCAGTCCTTACTGCCCAAATGTCCTGCGTCATGCCGTCCGGATCGCTCCGGGGATTTGTGACCCAGCCCTCACTGTTAGGACGTCCGCCTTTGACAAAAACCACGGTTTTTCCATCGTTTGTGATGTGAATTTCTGGAATCTCGAACACCTCATCCCGGACGAATCCTGACAGGTTGACAGGCTTGAAATCCGGAGCTGTCGCAGTCCAGACATTCCTTTCCCCTTTCGAATGGAATACCCAGGCGATGCGGTCAGCTTTTTTAGCTGATACAAGGTTAGAGGGATAAGGCGGACTCAAGATTTCTTCCAGAGTGAATGTCTTTTTGGACGAAGCCTGAATGGCTGTGCTGAAAATAATTAAAATACAAACGGCTACCCAAAAAAGTTTTTTTATTTTCATTTTTCCTCCTCCTCATCGCAGAAAATAGGATGATTTTGCCATCTTAAGCTCCTTTACCATAATACGACAGGATTCTTAAATCAATAATTTACTGCAAATCCCGTCACTTTGGGACAAGGCCAAACGTTAAACGGTTTGTCAATAATAAAGATTTGTCCCCTTTGCTCATTGACATCTTTTTGAGTCGAGATTTTTAATTCTTACGATGATTTGAGGAGTAAATGGAAACAAAGATGCTCACTCAACCAGCGCTGCCGTAAAATTTTATTTAATATGCCTGGTTAGATGTCTGGAATTCAAAGTTTCCGGCTGGATTGCCGAAGGAATAATACGGCTCCCAATAGTATAATTAAAAGAAAAAATGCCAATGAAGCATATATCATCCCGCTGTATATCATTCTGTCTTTGAGTAAGAAGTCTCCCCACCTCCATTTCAAGGCCCGGAAAAAACTGTGTGTAATCTCTTTTCTCAGATCAGAACCTGCGTCATGATTTATCATGATTACAATTCCATGGCCTGCTCTGGCATCGAAGGCATAAAAACAGCTATATCCAGTCCCATTGGAATACCACTGAAAATAGGGTCTATCTAGATTGATCAACTGCTTCAGCGTATCCGGAGAAGCAACCAATGAGGAGAGACCTCTGTATGACTTCATCATCTCTATTAAAATATGCGCCAGATCTGTCGGTGTAGTCCATAGTCCAATTCCTGCCCGGGTGGGATACACATCCGCTGCTCCATGAATTGACCGCTCTTTCTGATGGCCCCATGAGGTCTGCGGCCAGAATCTCTCAGGCAGGGGTTGTTCGAAGGTTGTGTTTTTCAAACCCAGGGGGGAAAAGAGTAAATCACCGGCAATCCGGGGAAAGGATTTCTGCGCCACATCCTCCAGCAGCTGCTCCAGCACCACATAACTGACCACCCATAAATTTTTAGCCCGTTTATATCTGCCAGGCTCACTCACAACCCGGATTGCCGGTGTTTCGGCCGGCGGCAATCCCTCCAATACCTGATAAAGGCTTGGAATCTCAGTTCCCCGGGTATAGCTTTTCATATAAAATTCATTTAATCCTGCAGTGTTGAATTTCAAAAGCGAATGCAGAGTAACCGCTTGTTTCTGTGTCCATTGATTGGAGGGAATTTTCCAGGTTATTAAATTCTGGTTCACATCTTCTTGCATGTTGAGGATCCCTCGCTCCACAAAGTTGAGGGCTATAAAGCGGGAGACCTGGCTGCTCACTCCAACTGCCCTGAACATGGTCTCCGTTGTCAATGGTAAGCTCCCTTCGATTTTATCAACTCCATAAGCTCGGGCAAAAAGGAGTTCAAAATTTTCAATCACTGCAATACTTACTCCGGGAATTCCGTAATGCTTCATTTGCTCCGGGATGGACCTTTTTTTCCAGGTGATAATCCTGTTGCTTTGGGGGAGACCATTCTCTGCCAGTTGAATTTTATTTTCCAAACTCAATTCAGAGGAAAAACGACAGCCCAAAAAGCTCAGAATAATAATCAAAAAGACAAACCCATATATAAATATCAATTTTGCTTTATAGCTTATATTCACAATTTTCTCCTATTTCAGATATGATATCCGTTTTTCGAAAAAAATGATGGATGATACCACAAGTAAAATTCCGGTTAAAAGGACTGCCACAGAAACGGCAGGATTAATAAATGCCTGAGTGAGCACACTTTTTTCATGCTTAAGGCCCTGGACAATAAGCAGTAATAGCATCAAGCCCAAAATATAAAAAAAGCCAGGAATAAGGAAATTCATAGCTAGACTGAGAATTCTATCGATCAGCAAATTAGAGCTCCGGTTTTTAACCGGAATCACCAGATCCCGCCAAAAAAAGGCCATGGAAATGACCACCAACACACAGCCGGTAGCCATGGCCAATAGATACCAAACAGGAAGATTCAGACGAAAGTGATCGCTTATAAGGGCAAAGATTAAGAAAAGGCCAAATAAAATCAACCATAGAACAATATCAAGAAAAATCCTTATCAAACCAATGAATCTTAGGGATATGGGTAAAAGGATGAGTTGCCGGTCTCTGTTTTCCTTGGACCAGGTTTTCAAGATCAGGAACACTGTAAAAGTTATCAGCATATAGATTAGAAAAACCAGACCCAAATTGAATTGCCTTTGAACCGTCTTTGTAAATATCCAGTTGCTGCTTATTAGAAAATAGATGGCCAGCGAGGAGAGAACAACCCATATTAGAGTATTTGCCCGGTAGCCTATTTCTGATTTAATTACTTTCCACATTATCCTCTCCTGTTATTCAACGTATGACTTGCGATTCTCAAAAACTAGTATAGCCAAAAAAAATAAAAAGAAACTGAAAGCCAAAAAGACGATCGTCCAAAACGGTGATTGAAATATCCCCTTGTATAAATTGACCATTAAACGGCTAAAATTTCCCCGGCCGTGAAAATTCTCGCCAATCTGGACCAGCAGAAAGGCAAGTAGTCCAACCACAATCCCGATACATATGAAAAAAACCTGGAATACTTTGTAAAGGACACAAACAGGAATTGCTAAAAATTTATTGTCGGCATCTGCAAAACCCTTGAGGTCCGGAACCAGGAAATAATAGATAGCGTTGAAAACCATGGCAAATCCGGTCATGGCAAAAATACTGAGTAATGAAGTAGATGTGTTGGGCACTAGACTGTGAAACAAGATATAGAGAGTCAATGAACAAAGCACGATGGCCATTAATCCAACAAAAAAAACAAAAAAACGGGCAATACTAATCCGGCGCAGTGAAAAAGGAAGCATCTGATGAATACGATCCCGTTTTTCACGGTGCCAGCGCAATTTAATGTTAAAGGGTAGAAAAATACCTGCACCCAAAACGAAATAAGCGATCCAGTCTGCTCCCATCCTATCCTGACCAAGATATCCTGTACCCAATAAATACAGAAAACAAAAAAAGAGAAAATAAAGGCAAAAAAAACCAATAATGATATCAAGATTGTATCTCAGTTCCTCTTTAATCATTTGCCACACTTTTTCCCTCCTTCATAATAAAAACCGCCACTTCGTCAATACTCAGACGAAACTCCTGAATATCGGTGGCCTTCAATCTCTTCAGGTGCGAGAGGGTTTTTTCCAGGTTATAGCTAACCAGTTGATGGAGGTTCCCCTCATGGTGGTGCCGGATTGCTGCATCAAAAACCTGCTGGCTTCCGGGCATTTTAAAAGAAATTTTACGCCACCTGCTCATAAGCTCTTCTTTACTGGTCCTCAGAAGGATCGCTCCTTCGTCCAGAAAGCACAACTCATCCACCAGCCGGTTGATATCAGCCAAAATATGGGTTGAATAAAAGATGGTCCTTTCCCCATCCTTAAGTACCTCAAAAAGCTCATCCAACAGTTCCGAACGGATAAGAGGATCCAGGCCGGAAGTCGGTTCATCCAGCAAAAGGAGCCTGGGAGAGTGTGCCAGGGCTGAGATGAGGGATAATTTAACCCTGTTACCTGAGGAGAGATCCTTGGCTCGTTTGTGCAGCGGCAGACGGAAGCGCTTTACCAGTTCCAGAGCCTTGGTATCCGACCAGTTAGGGTAAAACCGGGATACAAATTTTAAGTTTTTTTCAGCACTCCACTTCTCGTAAAAAACATGTTTATCCCCTACGTAACCCACATCCAGCTTCCAATCGGATTTATAAGGATTGTTGGGGCGGCCGAATATTTCAATACTGCCGCTGTGGGTCTTTAGAAGTCCCACCATACAATGTATTGTTGTGGTTTTGCCAGATCCATTGGGACCGATATATCCCATGACGACCCCAGGATCCAGTTCAAGGTCAAGGGGACCCAGCTGAAAACCAGGGAATTTTTGAATAACTTTCTGTAGTCTGAAGGCTTTTTTCTCCATGTTACTCCTCTCTGTTTAAAATATTATGGATAGATTCCAATATATCTCCTGAGGATAATCCCTCGTCTATGGCAACCTTTATCATTGGCTTAATTTTTTCCGCAAAACTTTTTAGGGCCATCCTCTTTTTATTTGCCTGGTTGATATCTGATACAAAAAATCCTTTGCCCCGCCGGGAGTGAATTAATTCTTCCCTTTCCAAACTCTCATAACCTCTCTGTACAGTGACAACACTGACGTGATAGTCCCGGGCCAATCCCCTGATGGACGGGAGGGTGTCACCGGCTACTAACTCCCCATTTAGAATTTTTGCCCGAATTTGCCTGGCAATCTGACCCTGCAGGGGTTCATCAGATAAATCAGTTAAACTCAATAACATTTTAATCTCTCTTTCATCTATCTGTCCTCATTGAACTAACTGTACTAATACAATATATACAGTTAAAGCATAGCTTTGTCAACAAAAACTTTTATTTTTTTTATTTTTCCTCAAGAATCTGTGGGGAGGATGCTTACAAAGTAATTATTAATCGACCTTTTTAGTGTCCGAATACAAGCTTCCCGCCGAGATTACCGAGGCGTGCAGCGATAGCGGTTTCCGCCAGGAGAAGCCCTGTGTAGAGGGCAACCTCGATCGTGGATTGAGGAACATTGTTCCATCCCGCTAAAAGCCGCCAGAAGACCAGACCAAAACCGATGGTTATCAGGACCAAGCTCCAGAACTTCTTTTCCGGAAAAATACCTTTTGTTGTGGTTTTAAAGCGGTGCTTTGCATCTGACAGGCCTGAGAGGAATGTGATCGGCATAGAGGCTACTGCAACAAGCATCAGGTAGAAACTTGCACGCTCCAGGGTAAATTCTCCAGACAGCAAATACACCACCCAAGCTATAAGAGCCAGCGGTAGTGCCCCATTGGGCAGGTGGGCCGTGACCGGGTGCAGATGCAGGCGCTCGACGAGCCCTGAGAATCCGCGGTGGTGGTGAATAGGACTCTTTGCCTCCTGGTGGAATTTCTCCCGGCCCGAACCGCAAATGGGGCAAGTCTGGGGAGGTTTCTTGCCGAGGCTGATGTGGTTGCAGACCACACATCGCCAGCGATCGATCTTGTCCGTCGATCCTTCCTCTTCCGTATGTGGGATGAACTTAGACCACGGAGCGCCGCACACAGGGCAGATGTCCGGAGGGGCATCTCCTTCGTGAATGTACTTGCAGACCGTACAGAGCCAGTGGCGTGTCCCGTCCTGCTGCTTCTTTTCCATATTTATTGTTTGGTTTGTCTGCTAAGAGTGTAAAGAGGATACTCAGTGTCGCAAGAATAAAAGACGGGAAATCTCTTGTCAAGCCATTTTTGATTCTTCAAGATTTAAAAAAAAGAAACGACACAGCTTGGCCGATTTATGATAGAAATGAGGCTGATAGGATCCCGAAATATGGACACAGTTTGGTCGAACTTGCTGTTTTAGAAGCCCCTTCTAAGGTCTGTCGAGATTTTACCGTGAGACATTCTCTGCAGACAGATCGTCTGGATTACTGTTGTGATTTTTGAATGATCCAAAATTGTTTGAGGCTGATTGTTTAATTTGAGATAAATCTGTAAAATGTGCACTGTTTTTAAGGAGGAAAAAGTGAAAAAATTCAGTAAAAGCATTCTCATTGTTTCTCTATTGATTTTTCTTGTTCATATTAATCCTTATTTAGATGCCTGTACGACATTCTGCCTGAAATATGGAAAAAACCTGGTTTTCGGGCGCAACTATGACTGGAGCATAGGCCACGGCTTTGTGATGGTCAACAAAAGGAGCCTGGTCAAAAGAGCCTTTAATTCCTCTGATTCTTCGGCGAAGCCTGTGGAGTGGATTTCCAAATACGGTAGCATCACCTTCAACCAGTATGGCAAAGAGTACCCAATGGGGGGTATGAATGAAGCAGGGCTAGTGGTTGAAGTAATGTGGCTGGACAGCACTCAATTCCCAGCTTCCGATGAGAGGCCGGCTCTAGGTGAACTTCCCTGGGTCCAGTATCAGCTAGACAATTTTTTCAGCGTAAAGGAAGTTATCAATAGCGATAAATCTATCAGAATAGTAACCAACAGCCAGCCTATTCATTTTCTTGTCAGCGATAAGACCGGACAGACTGCCACTATCGAATTCTTGGACGGAAAAATGGTATACCATACTGAAAAAAACCTGCCATTTAAGGCTTTGACCAATAACACTTATGACGATTCAATCAAATACCTCAATGACCATAAGGGATTTGGCGGGGACCATGACATATCTTCCTCTGAAGAATCGCTTGACCGTTTTGTAAGAACTGCCAATATGCTGAAAAATTACAAAAAAGCCAAAAAGAAAGATATAGTGGATTATGCTTTTTCTGTATTAGAGAGCTCAAAACAGCAAAGAAGCACGCAGTGGAGCATTGTCTATGATATGAAGAATATGATGGTTCATTTTAAGACAAAAAGAGCTCCTGAGATTAAGATATTTAAGTTCAAGGATTTTGACTTCTCCTGTCCAACACCCTCAAAAGTCATAAACATGCACACAGAAAAGATAGGGGACATCGGCCCTCACTTCGTTGAATATTCGACCGCAATAAACAGAGAACTGATCGGCGCGTCATTCAGAGGTACGGAGTTTCTAAAACAAATTCCAGACGAAGCCCTTGACCAGCTTGCCAAATACCCTGAAAGTATAGTCTGTAAGAAAAAATAAGCCTGTCCCCAAAGGGACCCACTGAAAAGGACGCCTCCCGAGTGACGTGCTTGACAGGGACAATCTAGGCTGTTGAAGATTCTGATAAAGATCTTGTTATGTGGAACGGCAGTTGGATCAAAGGACCAAGGTTAAGAAGGAGGAGGTCGTCCAAACTTTTCTCTGATGGGTTAATAATCATCCTTATCCGATAATTCGCTCTGCTGTGTTCCCTGCGGCTTTTTTTCTTACAATAGAACTTGCGGTGTTTATTATGATATGCTCATTTCAGAACATCAGCAGGTAGAAATTGCAGAAAGTTGGCAGAGATTTAACGTAAGCGTAAAAAGCTATAAATACTTAAATTTCTTAATCAAAAAGAATGAAAACATTTAAAGAAATAAAGGAGGTCCTGTCATGCTTAGAAAATTAAAAGGAAAACCTTTTTGGTACAAATTATGGGCAATAATTGTTGCTCTTGCTGCTCTTTTCGTTTTACTTAAATACTTTTTTAGTTTAATCCATATAGGACAATTCGGTTTATTGGGTTGGCTTTTAATGGTATTTGTCCATATTTCCCTATTGCTTGACTTTTTTATATATCCATCCGATAAAAATAAAATTTGATTTCTTCATCATCGGTGATAACACCCGTAATCTGAATGTCCAGGGCACCGTTGACAGTAATAATAGGGGGACACAATACCTATCCCCTGATTTATTCCATTGTTAGGATATTCTTTCCTTAAATATTAAACCACAATAGCCCTTTTATTATTGTTAGAAAATAAGGAAATGGGTATTGTGTCCCTCTATTTATAAAAATAAAAAAGGGGACAGGTGCTATTTTTAGACAGTCTTTTACTTCACTCTGGCAAGCAGCTCGCTGATTTTTTCGGCAACAGGACTTGCGCTTCTATCGTAGTTAGAAAAAACAGCAACGCTGTATCCTTTATCTAAGAAGATATCAAGATTTGCATTAATACCAGGGAAGCCTCCGCCGTGGCCGACAACTTTACCGTTTGGTCCTTCTGCAACCCTGTAGCCGTAGCCATAATTCTCGCCTGAGTGGTCTTTCCAGAGGAGATTCAGAGATTCAACCGAAACGAGTTTTCCTGTCAGGAGAGCTTGAGCGAACCGGTGAAGGTCACCGACTGTGGAGAATCCGCCGCCAGCGGGTCCTCCCTTGATAACGTGTTTGTAGAGGTTGTTCTGCCAGCCCCACTTGCTGTTGCTATCGGGGCTGTAGCCTATGGCCAGGTTCTCTACCGGATAATCCATCTCGTAACAGCCGGAGTTCTTCATGCCCGCCGGTTTGTAGATGTTCTCCCGGATGTAATCGAAATAATCCCCACCAGTCACACTTTCGATTACCACTCCAAGCATGAACATGCCGGTGTTGCTGTAGCTGAATCGCTTTCCAGGCTTAAAAGCAGGCCTGTCATCCTTGATCAGGGATTTGTAGTCGTCAAGTTTGCGGAAGAGATCGCGGGAACTCTCCGAGTATTTTTTATTGAAATAACTTCCCAACCCAGAGGTGTGGGTCAGCAGATGATGAATGGTGATCGTTGATGATACTTCTTTAGGAAACCAGCTCTCATCCACATACTTATCGATCGTATCCGTCAGTGAGAGTTTCCCCTTTTCCACAAGCTGCATTATGGCAGTGGATGTAAACATTTTGTTCATTGAACCAAGGTTGAATTTTGTATCTATGCTGTTGGGGGCGTGAAAACGTTTGCTGGCCTTACCACAGAAATGTGAGAGAAGAACTTTGTCGCCTTTGGCAATGAGTACGGTCCCGGAGAAAGCATCCCGGCTGCATATCCGCTGAAGTATATCTTTTGTCATCTGGATAAATTGCTTTTCGGAGATATTAGATCCTTTCACATTTGAAGGCGTACGCGCGGTATTAAAATTAAGGCCTGCAATAAGGCAATTCTCTGACTTGTCAAACCTTATTACAAAAGCCCTCCAGCTATCGAAGTTGCGGTCTTTAAGAATGACTACTGTCTCTCCCTTACGTTCCGGGACATATGTGCGGATGCTGTGAAAGTCAACGCCTCCTGTCTGGCGGCTAAAGTTAAGGAATACGTTGATGTGTTGTTTCATAGGTGCGAATTTTCGGAAATTATCAGTACATTCTTCATTTATAAAACGGCGTATCTGATCAGGAGTCTTTGAATTCACAGTGGCAATTAATGACTGGATACGCTCACCTTTTTTACCTCCGGGCATGACTGATTCATCATGGTAGCTTTTCTCACCAGGCATCTGACCGTATGAGATTTGAAAAATAAATAAACATAAAATGCCAGTTATCAAAATTTTCCGTATCATGTGTTTCCTCCATTTTTGGTTGAGATAGAGAACATGTAAAGATGTTTATGTTTAAAGCTATGACCTTCCTATATATTATACGATATATTATAGGATTTGGTTTTAATGGCCAAAACATAGTTTTTCAACCGGATCATAAAGAAGGAGATGGGATTGGTCCACGGTATCTGTTAGGAGTAAATGGGAGCAAAGATGCTCATTTTTTTTGACATTCAATTTCAATTTCAATATAGTTTGAGATAATTAAAGGGGGGTATTCATGGATGCACATCATTCCAACATCACAGGGGAACAGCGTCTGAAATCACCGGGTTTAATCCACAAACTTTTAAAGATATTCACGGATATCAAACCGGGCGAAGCTTTAACGTCTTTTTTGCTGATGTTCAATATATTTCTTCTTCTGACTGCCTATTACATAATCAAACCGGTCAGGGAAGCGCTGATCATCGGCGAGTGGTCCCCCGAAGTCAAAAGCTATCTTGGCGCCGCAAGTGCCGTTCTTCTGATTTTTGTGGTCAAAGCCTTCAGCCGTATCGCCTCCCTGGTCCCTCGACAGATCCTGATCACATATGTCACCCTGTTTTTTATTTCCAACTTGGTGTTGTTTTATATCCTTTCTGTATCCGGCCTCTCTTCCAAAGCTATGGGGATCATATTCTTCCTTTGGATGGGGGTCTTTAATGTAATGGTGATTGCACAGTTCTGGGCCTTTGCCAACGACGTGTACACCCTCGAGGAGGGGAAACGACTTTTTCCGCTGATCGCTTTCGGCGCAACCTTCGGCGGATACATGGGGAGTAAAATTTCCGGCTGGATCGTGGGTCCGATGGGAGTCTATCAAATGATGCTTGTGGCTGGAGCTTTTCTCTTGGTGTGCATTTTACTAACCTTTATCATCCATAAAAGAGAAATTGAAAGAAAAAAGTTGCTGCGGGAGACACACCGGGCTGAGACAGAACAAAAACCCCTGGAAAAAGGCGGCGGATTCAAACTGATTTTTCAAAAAAAGTACTTGCTCTACATCGCTGTGTTCGTCTTGCTCTTGAACTTCGTCAATACCAACGGGGAGTGGGTGTTGAGCCGGGTCGCCAACCTCTTTGCCGCAAACGCCCTTTCAAGCGGCACGGCCAGCGGGCTGACAGAGAACCAGCTGATCGTCCAATTCTATGCCGGTTTTAACTCTGTAATGAGCATCGTTTCCATGGTCGTGCAGCTGTTCCTGGTTTCACGAATTTTCAAGTGGTTCGGCATTCGGTTTGCAATTTTCGTTCTTCCTCTGATCTCTCTTGGTGGATATTCCCTGATTGGGCTGGGTGCGGCTCTGTCGGTCGTCAAGTATGTCAAAGCGACGGAAAACGGAACGGATTATTCTTTGATGAACACAACACGCCATGCCCTTTTCCTGATAACGTCCCGAGAGGAAAAGTACAAGGCCAAAGCCGCTATCGATACTTTTTTCCACCGGGCCGGAGATTTTCTGTCCGGTGCACTCGTTTTGATCGGCACGACCTACTTCGCACTCAACATCCAGAAAGCGGCGGTCTTCAACATCTTTGTAGTTATTCTCTGGATTTTTATAGGAGTACTGATTGCCAGGGAACATAAAAAACTGACTGCGCAAAAATCGGCGGCGGCTGTGGATTGAGGGGATTGTTTTATAGAGGGTCTGTTCATCCATGACATCGTTTTGAGTCGTGATTTATAATTCTCACGATGATTTGAGGGGTAAATGGGAACAAAGATGCTCACTCAGCCTAAGCAGCTGAAAAAAAATCTTACCCTTCCCGTGAATCAATATATCAATGAATTGAACAAGAGTTTAAATGTGGAATAGGACTGGGCCCGGTTATGGACATTAAAACCAAACAAAATCAGCTTCCCCTTTTCAAAATCTATGTCGAGAACAGAAGCTTTTTTCCTGATCAGCTCATCGCCCTTTATCCATCCGCTCAGCAAGAGAGATTCATCAGGGAATTCCGCAACAGCTTTGTATGTGACTTTTGCTTTTTCCTGAACATATTTCTTTTTCGCAGGAGGACTTTTTTTCTTAGCAGGGGGCTCAGTTCCGGCGGCAGCTTTTTTTGCAGGAGCTTTTTTTGCTGTGGGACTCACAGGTTTAGCATCATATTCGAAGGCAATGCCTCTAGAAAAATAGATTGCACCCTCTTCCTGGAATCCAAAGGCAAGGGGCTGATCTGTTTTATAGTTCATTTTCAGTATGGAGCCAGGACAATTAAAGTCCACTGACTTTACGCCCTGCAGTACATTTTTAAAGGGGAGCCTGAATTCCTGGATTGCAAAACTTGAAGATCCACTATTGCATACCAGTATTCCGCCTTCCTTAACGAACTTTTTGATGTTCTCTACACCATGTGCAGTTATTCCACCCACATAATCAGGATGAATGCTCCCTTTTCGATTTCCGTTTATTATGGATCTGGCGCGCAGGCTGGCCAGGACGATCACATCGAATCTTTTCCTGAGGCTTCCGGCTTTTATTTCGGCATCGGTGAGAAAATGGTATTTAAATTCATACTGGTCGAAAAGATAGGATATCCACCCGGCATCCATGCTGGCCGTCCAGGACTTATAAAGAGCTATCCTGTTATTGCGGAGCGGTTTTGTCTTCACACTGATTCTACCACCAACCATTTGAGTCCGGGTTTGAACGGCAATCTCTTTGAGTTTGCTTGCAGTAATACTATTGGAATCAACGATGAAAGTTCCGGCCGGATAGGTGTTTCCTGACAGCGTGAATTCTGATAGAGCACAGCCTATTTTTCCTCCGGCTTTGTGGATCTGGTTCACTGCAATAAAACTTCCATTGTCAGAGTGTGAAAAAACAAATCTGGGGCCTCTCCTGCTGAGACTTCCCGGGGGTGATCCCGTTTTGTGGATCAAGGTTTTTTTGACCGGCAACGGTTTGCTCATCTCAAAATAATCAACTCCCATCTGAATGGGGAGTGTCCAGCCGGCGCCATCGTAGGCTCTTATGGGTTGGTCTCCGACTTTGGTAGAGCCCACGATGCCCTGCCAGAGATGGGAATATTTTTTCAGGTCGGGATAGTCCTGTTTTTCCATCATATTCCTGGCAAACAATCCAAAAGGCTGAGAGGTGAAAATTAAATAGGAACCTTTGGGGTAGTCTAAACCATTATGCTCAAAACCTTCATCAGCCGTGTAGACTTCAACGCCATTGAGGATAAACCTGTTGATCATCAAAGCGGTGGTGTGTTGATCTTTTTGATCCAGGGGGATTATCCAGCCATAGGGTGGTTCATTTTGATATTTTTCAATAACATCTTTGGCAACCTGCCATTTATTGAACAGAAATTCATATTTATATTTGGCTCCCACTTCCAGGACTGCTTTCGATGCAGTCAGGTTATAGGCTACGGCATCACCCAGTCTCCACCAGCCTCCTTCCCAGGGATTTGGATAAAAGACTCCTTTTGTCAGGTCTCTGTATCTCTCGGGGAAGTCATTTAAAGTATAGTAATGCGGTGTTGCATACCGGTAATTGGCTGTTTCGGTAAGAATTGAGGGAATATTATGCCCATCCACAAACTGGGTGACATAACCTGGATACCAACTGTCGAAATTGATACGGGAAATGGCTCCGGGTTGGTTGGCTTCTTCAAAGGCCTTCCCCATAGCTGCTCCGATAAGGTTTTTCCATCTTACGATGATAGGATGCAGATTGGGATTCATGGGTTCTGATTCGGGTGGCATCCATATTCTAGCCGGGAAAGGAGCTGTTTCATGTAGGTTATACAGTATTTCCGGAAACCACTCCTGGCAGGTGGCTCGATTCATGTTCTTGATTTCCTGCAGATTGGCGATGAAGGAATCACGGTTGTTATCATGTCCCGCATACTTCTGATACAGTTCAGGCATTCGACTGGTCTCATACTTGGTGCCGACATTTTTCATATACCAATCGGATATGAGCGTAAGGCCATCGGGATTGGCAAAAACCAGAAGGAAAACAACATTTTCTCTGATCAACCGGGTGGACCTGTCTTCCCCGGTGACAATATCATAGGCTAATTGTAGGGCATGCTGAGCTGGTGAGGTTTCTGATGCATGCAGACCACAATCTATCCAAATAACAGCTTTTCCTTGATCGGCAAGCCTGCGGGCTTCTTCCTCAGAAATGCCCCTGTATAAGGATAGTTTCTTGTTTATCTCTTTGTATAAATCCAGCTTTTCGATATTCTCTTCTGAAGAAATCACGGCGTATTTCATCCTCTTTCCTTCAGAAGTGGGCCCCATATCCAGGACCAGCATTCTCTTTGACTCGGAAGCAATTTTTTCGAAATATCCAATCGCCTGTTCATAATTAGCCAGATGAAAGTCGGCCCCCGGCTTGAATCCTAAATAGTCTTCTGGAGCTGTAACCTGGCTCAGGCATAGTGTTCCAGAAAAAAATAAAATAAAGCAGGTTAAGAATACAAAAGTTCGGAAACGATTTAGTAAGTTCATAGCTTCCTCCGATATTTTTAACGCAATGATATAAAAAATGCTTTAATTAGTAAAGGTAATGGAAGAATGGATAAGGATATTTTACTTTTTTCTCAATTTCCACTGCTGACATCCTGGAAAGAGGTTATCACAGGAAAAACGAGGAGGTCAAAAGGCCACAAAATAGAGATAAAGCGCCAAAAACAGCCAAACAATTAGCTATAAGATAGACTCTACCCCACAAATCGCAAAAAGCAGCTAAGAAGTCCCTTAGAGATATTCCTCCCTTTCCTCGGCTGCCATCAGGAGTTCCTGTTGGACAACCTGAGGTGGAGGTGGGCGCTCGGCTTGGAAGGTGAGCTTAAGATGGAGGATTATCTTATCTATGACCTTAGGGTCTTCAATGAAGGAGATGATCCGCATCTGGCCTCCGCATGAAGGACAGAGGAGCCCTGGCTTTCCTTAATTGAAGATTTTCAGAGAATTTGAGAGAAGGTATTATATTAATTAAAGAAAGGCCTGCCTAAGAGAGCAGTGCTTTATCTCAAAAAATTCTAACTTCGCAATTTTAAAACGACTAATCTTCATAGATATTGATTTTTGTAAAAGTTAGCATAAGAGCATGAAAAAAACGATTCTATTACTCACTGCTATTTGTGTTTTCAATCTGTCCATCCCTGCTCAGCACCTCGAGTCCAAAAAGGTTAGATTCATAGATGCAAAACCCGGGGAATGTTGGCGAATTAATGATGATTGGACTCGGATATATGACGAGGTAGAATTTAGCTACGACGATTTCCGTTATGTCTTCCGCAATAAATACAGTCTGACCTGGCATGACATTGAGCATACAAAAGCTTTAATAGATAAATATAAACACGTTTTCGTCTTAGAGACGAAAGGCTATGTTGACCGTTGGAAATATGTCAAATACGGAAAGATCAGTAAAGGAAATTTATGTATAAAATACGGCTGGATTCTCGCTACTACAATAGAGGATGCAGATAAAAAATAAAATCAGCATAAAGAAAATCCTGTTTCAGGGGAATATCCTGTTATTCAAACCCTCAGGATTGTTGAAAACCCCGAAATAATGAATGGAGGCTGGGTTGCCGCAGTTCCACCTTTCTCCCTCAATGTGTTGGTTTCTCTCGTGACGGCGCTCTGCCTTTAAAGCGAAGAGGAGGCGGAGAAGGCGAGAGAAAAGGAGGATAGAATGATTAACGACTTAAAAAAGAAGGTATTTTGGAAGTTTATAATCATAGTGGGAATAGGGGGAATTGTGGTGCTCGGTCTCACAAAAATCTTCATTTGGAGAGCATATATCTATGTTCCCAAACCAAAGTTGATAATCATCGAAAAAATTCCTGATTCTACTCAGGAAGTGGAAGCGAAAATTAAGAAATTAATTAAAGCAGGCACAGTGGATAAAGTTGACTGCCAAAATTATTTCATTATTTCTCGCTTTAATTGTGATATTTTTCTGTTGCAAGAAAGGATCTGAAGAGGAATATCCAGTCGTTACCGAAACCATTGAAGGTGTTAAGATCATCACCAATCCTGATTATCCACGCGATGGGAAGGTACAGTATTCAATGGAAGAGGATCTGTCTATAGGGGTAGCAGAAGGAGATGAGGAATATATTTTGAAATATAACGCTTGACATTTAACGCAAAGCGTTATATTTTTGATATGTGATTAGATCCTTTAAGTGTAAAGAGACTGAAAAAATATTCAAGAGAAACTACTTAAAGAAATACCCTGTTGATATGCAAAGAGTCGCATTGAGAAAACTCAGAATGTTAAATAGAGCCGAAGATTTAAATGATCTGAGAGTGCCTCCTGGAAATCGTCTTGAGGCACTGAAAGGGAAGAGAAAAGGACAGCACAGTATTAGAATAAATGATCAATGGCGAATATGTTTTTTATGGCAGGATAAGGATGTGTTTGATGTTGAAATCACCGATTATCATTAGGAGAGAATCTATGAGTACGAAAAAAATGCTTCCGCTACATCCGGGGGAAATCCTCCTTGAGGAATTTTTAAAGCCGATGGGATTGAGCCAGAACAGATTGGCTTTGGATATCCGTGTGCCTGCCCGAAGGATAAATGAGATTGTTCTAGGAAAACGCAGAATTACGGCTGATACAGCTTTACGCCTTGCCAGGTATTTCAAGATGTCTCCTCAGTTCTGGTTAGGTTTACAGATAGACTTTGATTTGGATGTAGCTGAGGATAAACTGGCCGATCGTTTAGACAAAGAAATCC
>JAGLWV010000102.1 GCA_023133225.1 Candidatus Aminicenantota bacterium
ATGAGCTTCTCCACGCTCCTTTAGCTTAGTGCGTCTTTGACTTTCTGGCCGATTTCAGCCGGACTGATTGCCACGTATACTCCGGCTTTCTCCAGCGCTTCCATTTTTTCCTTGGCAGTGCCTTTTCCTCCGGCGATGATAGCACCCGCATGGCCCATTCTTCTTCCGGGGGGAGCAGTCTGTCCAGCGATAAAGCTGACGACCGGCTTTGGAAATTCTTTGTTGATATATTCAGCCGCTTCTTCCTCTGCTGTTCCTCCTATCTCTCCGATCAGGATGACAGCCTCTGTGTCTTTGTCCTCTTTAAAAAACTCCAGGAGTTCGATAAATTTAAGGCCAACAATTGGGTCTCCGCCTATGCCCACGGCGGTTGATTGACCATAGCCCATTTGAGAGACTTGTTGAACAGCTTCGTACGTTAACGTGCCGGAACGGGAAATGATACCGATCGTTCCAGGAGAATGAATAGGACCGGGCATGATCCCGATTTTACATTTTCCAGGGGATATAATACCCGGAGTGTTGGGGCCGATAAGAGAACAGTCTTTATCATTGAGGAATGTTTTAACCCTGATCATGTCAAAAGTCGGGATTCCTTCGGTAATGCAGACAACAACTTTAATCCCTGTATCTGCAGCTTCCATGATGGCATCTGCTGCAAAAAAAGGAGGAACAAAAATGGCAGAGGCATTCGCATCTTCTTTTTCAACCGCTTGGGCCACAGAGTTATAAACCGGAATGTTGAGATGGGTTATTCCTCCCTTTCCTGGGGTAACTCCGGCGACAACTGCGGTTCCATACTCCTGCATCCTTTCGGTGTGGAAGGTTCCTTCACTTCCAGTTATCCCTTGAACAACGACTCGAGTTTTTTCATCGATTAAGATACTCATGATCTACTCCTTTCTTACTGTTTGGCAAGTAGAACAACTTTTTCAGCTGCTTCTTTCATCGACTCGGCATGGTAAAAAGAGAGTCCTGATTCTTCCAAAATCTTTTTTCCGTGCTCCACGTTTGTTCCTTCGAGTCGAACAACCATGGGAACCTTGAGGCCCATTTCTTTGGCAGCTTTGACGATGCCCTTGGCTACAAGGTCGCAGCGGACAATGCCTCCGAAGATATTGATCAAAGCTGCCTTAACGTCCTTATCCGAAACAAGAATCTTAAAGGCATTCTTGACTGCTTCTTCAGATACTCCTCCTCCAACATCGAGGAAGTTTGCCGGCATGCTACCCGAGTGCATGATGATATCCATGGTGGCCATGGCCAGTCCTGCTCCATTAACCATGCAGCCTACGTTTCCATCCAATTTGATGTAGTTCAAGTTAAACTTGGATGCTTCGGCTTCTAGAAGTTCTTCCTCATCCAGATCTCTCATTTCCTGAATGTCAGAGTGACGGGGGAGGGCATTATCGTCAAAATTCATCTTAGCATCCAGAGCGAGGACTGCTCCCTGTTTTGTAATGAGCAAGGGATTTATTTCGGCTAAGGACGCATCCGTGGCTTCGAAGGCTTTGTAAAGGTCCCTGATGAACTTAACGCCCTGTTTGAAGGTCGCTCCCTCAAGCCCCAGTTTGAAAGCTAAATTTCTAGCTTGAAAGGAGAGGAATCCGATGCCTGGGTTAATATACTCTTTAAAGATAAGTTCCGGACTCTCAGCAGCGACTTTTTCAATTTCAACACCACCTTCAGGGGAGGCCATAACAACAGGTGCTTCCTTTGCTCTGTCGATGACGATCCCTACATAGAGTTCTCGATCAATATCAAGAGCCTCTTCGATAAGAATTTTTCTCACCAGTTTTCCTTCCGGTCCGGTCTGGGGAGTGACAAGAGTCATCCCGATCATTTCCCTGGCAATATTTTCAGCCTCCTGAGGATTTCCGGCTAGCTTGATACCGCCCCCCTTGCCTCTTCCACCTGCATGAACCTGGGCTTTGAGAACAACTCTGGGGCCGACCTTTTCAGCGATTTCCCGGGCATTGGAGGGATTATCTGTCACTTCTCCCCGGGGGATTTGAACACCATACTGGTCAAGAATTTTTTTAGCTTGATATTCATGAATTTTCATTGTATTTATCCTTTTTTAAAAGAGCGGGGCTTTTTTTGTTCTTTTACTGAAGATATTCCCTTCGATTCCCCGGATATTTTAAGCAGAAACCAAAAAGAGAAATGGAGTTAAATAGGGCCTTAACTCTTTCTTTAATCTTTCTGGTATTTCTTTTTGCCTTCTTCGTACAGGTCTCCACCATACATATCATTGATCACAATACAGGGAAAATCTTTGACCTTGACTCTTCTTATTGCCTCAGGGCCCAATTCGGGATAGGCGATGACTTCAGAGCTTTCAATGCTTTTGGAAATGAGAGCGCCTGCCCCCCCGACTGCGGCGAGATAGACAGCTTTGTATTTCTTCAGTGCTTCTTTAACTTCTTCATTGCGGGAACCCTTTCCGATTGTCCCTTTGAGACCCATGGAATGAAGCGTGGGGGCAAAAGAGTCCATTCTGTAGCTTGTTGTGGGCCCCGCAGATCCGATAGGCTTTCCGGGACGAGCAGGAGTCGGGCCTACATAGTAAATAAACTGCCCTTTGATATCGAGAGGAAGGTCCTTGCCTTCTTTGACAAGTTCTATCAATTTTTTGTGAGCAGAATCTCTCCCTGTATAAAGATAACCGGTGATAAAAACTTTATCTCCAGTGCGCAGTTTTTCTACGGTTTCATCTGAGATAGGGGTTTCAATCCTGTGTTCGCCCATCTTTTTCAGAGTTTAAGGAGGTCGACCACATTGCGTACAGCAGCTTCTGATTCCTTAATGGCTCCTTTTTCTTCTGTAGTCAGGTCTATCTCTATGATCTCTTCAACTCCGTTAGCACCTAATTTGATGGGGACGCCAAAGAAAAGGCCATTGATTCCATATTCTCCTTCAAGATAAGCTGCACAGGGAAGGATTTTTTTCTTGTCTTTGATGATGGATTCTACCATTTCTGTGACAGCAAGGGAAGGTGCGTAGTAAGCGCTTCCGGTCTTCAGGTATTTGACGATTTCACCGCCGCCTTTTCTTGTTCTATCGATGATAGCCTCGATCCTGTCCGGGCGAAGGAAGTGACTGAGAGGAATTCCGGCAATGGTTGTGTACCGTGCAATAGGAACCATCGTATCCCCGTGACCCCCAAGAACAAGAGCCTGGATGCTTTCAACGGAAACATTGAGTTCCATTGAGATGAAAGCTCTGAAGCGAGTTGTGTCCAGAATTCCAGCCATTCCGAAAACTCTGGTTTTGGGGAATCCGCTGACTTTAAAGGCTGTGTAGGTCATGGCGTCGAGAGGATTAGTGACGACGAGCAGCATGGCATTGGGAGAATGCTTGATGATTTCCTGGGTCACTGGTTTGACAATATTGACATTCGCATCGAGCAGTTCATCACGGCTCATCCCGGGCTTTCTGGGTTTCCCTGCTGTGATAACAACGATATCGGAATTAGCCGTGTCTGCATAGGAATTTGTACCCATAATAGCTGAATCAAATTTCCCAACAGGTCCACCTTCGCGCATATCCAGCCCTTTTCCAATGGGCATATCTTCGATGGCATCCAGCAGAATCACATCCCCTAATTCTTTTTCAGCAATCTTGAATGCGGTGACTTCTCCAACATGACCGGCTCCGACCACTGTAATTTTTTTTCTCATTTTAAAATCTCCTTTTTGATAAATCGTTTAGTACTAAGATTATTATAAATTATATGTTATCCCTTTAATTATAAGTTTCTTAGCCATTCACAATTGACTTGATACCGTGCGTGGAATTAAGCTTCTTTGATGTAGCCTTCCCATTTTTCTTTTAATTCTGGATCCTGGAGAGTTTCCATGATGTAGTTGGCAAATTCCGCTCCAGTTGCACCGGTATCTCGGCCGGTGATAACAAGCTTTTTCTCGTATTGACCGCAGATGTCCAGAGCCATTTCCAGCTTCTTGGCTCTTTCAGGATATCCTATATGATTGATCAACATAGCTGCTGCCCGGATCATACTCGAGGGATCTGCATTCTTTGCCCGCCCTTCCTTAACCATCCGAGGAGCAGAACCGTGAATTGCCTCAAACATGGAATACCGTTTTCCGATGTTAGCGCTTCCAGCTGTCCCCACGCCCCCCTGGAATTCTGCAGCTTCGTCGGTGAGGATATCTCCGTAAAGGTTGGGGAGGACCATGACTCTAAACTGGGTTCTGCGTTTGGGGTCTACAAGCTTGGCCGTCATGATGTCAATGTACCAATCATCGCATTCGACCTCCGGATATTCTTTGGCAATCTTATAACCCATATCCAGGAATTTCCCATCTGTGGTCTTGACCACATTGGCTTTAGTCACGATGGTGACTTTATTTATATTGTTTTTCTTAGCGTAATCAAACGCCAGACGGATAATCCTTTCAGCCCCCTGATTTGTTATGACTTTAAAATCGACGGCTAAGTCATCGGTAACGTTGACTCCTTTGCTGCCCATGATGTAGGCACCTTCTGTGTTTTCCCGGAAAAACATCCAGTCGATTCCATCTTTGGGAACCTTTACGGGCCTGACATTGGCAAAAAGGTCCAGGTAGCGCCTCATGGAAACATTGCAGCTTTCGATATTTGGCCAGGGATCTCCTCTTCTGGGGGTTGTTGTTGGGCCTTTAAGGGTAACGTGACATTTTTTGATCTCTTCAAGAATATCATCGGGGATGGATGCATTGTGTTCGGACCGGTTTTCAATCGTCAGTCCTTCTATGTCCCTCATTTCAACTTTTCCAGTTTTCGCTTCTTCCTCCAGCATGAATTCTAAAATACGCTTGGATTCCTCGGCGATAAAAGGTCCGATTCCATCTCCACCGATTATGCCGATAATGATGGGTTTTAGCTCGGAATAATCAATCCAGTCTTGAGCCTTTTTTAACTCTTCCACACGGTTTAGCTGTTCTTCGACAATCTGGCCAAAGTGTTCTTTGGCTTTCTCGACAACGGGATTGTCCATAATCCATCCTCCCTAAATTGAATGATTGAATAAAAGCGAACAAAGAATCTTATAATTTTTTATGATGAAAATCAACTCAATCTCGAATATATTTGGATAAAAAATATTTTTGACAAACTACTACAAACATTTTATACAGTATATTAACCTGGATTATTCACGAGTCGAGGTTGCTACAGATGCGAGGCGTCGGCCCATGAAGCTGTGGTTGCCCACTGCGAATGGGCCGCAACGAAGAAAAAAAAGGGGAC
>JAGLWV010000103.1 GCA_023133225.1 Candidatus Aminicenantota bacterium
GGGCCGAGATGATCCGCAAGGTCTATGAAGTTGATCCCATCCTCTGCCCTAATTGTGGTGGCCAGATGAGAATCACCGCCTTCATCGAAGACTACACCGTCATAGACAAAATTATCCGTCACCTCAAGCTTATTTTTCATGCCGAGCGCCCTCCTCCACCACATGTTCTCCAACAGGAACTCTTGATAGCAGCCGAAGAGAGGGGCGAATATTTCTAAGGGGCCTCCTGGCGGCTCTTTGTCGATTTGTGGGATAGAGTCTATCTTATAGTTATTTGTTTGGTTGTTTTCAGCGCTTTGTTTCTACTTTGTGGTTATTGAACTCGTTTTTTTCCTGTAATAAGCTCATTCCAGAACGTTTGCGGTTGAAAATTGTGAAGTTTTTACGTGCCAGAGAAAACGAATTTCCTATGTTTCGGAAGAATAATGGCTAATACCGACCGTCTTTCTTTTTGAGGGAGTTGTCCGCTCTGCTGTATTAAGGGGTTAGCCACTCGTTTTTGCAATGAGCCATTATTCTTATATTATGTGAGATTTCCCCTCCCCCTCATTCGTCCTCTATAATGAGGCTTTACTAACGCTCTCTGTTTGCACGGCGTCTTTTTCAATCCAGCGAAGCCAGAGCTTTAGGTTTTTTGGCTTCTACTCGCCTTAAAGAACAATTTGTTTTATTTTTTCTTTCGCGTTCCTTGGGCTTTTTTATTCTCTTTCTTTTTAAAAATGAATTCCGTATTACATTCTATTATGTCTTTTCTTAATTTCTCTAGTTTTGGACCATCTATGCCCGAAAATATCTTTTTGACAATTTCAAAAAGCTGATAAGTTGTGATTCTGCAAAATCCTTGATTCTCACAACGTTTTATTGCATGTTGACTAAATTGTTCTTGTCTCTCAGTGGGATTGATATCTTTGTAAGCATTTCCTATGAGAATTCCCTCACATTTAACTCCTTTATCTATTTCAGAATCTACATAATCTAAAAGTTGTCTGTATTTATCTATATCAATCAGTGAACTATCAGTTCCTTCTATTTCTCCAATAATCATTAGGTCTTTCTCCTTGATGTATAAATCATACTCCTCTTCATATTGTTCTGGATCAATCACATTAAAACCCATTAATTTAAATGCTTCTCTTACTAAAGGCTCTAAATTTCTTTTTCCTTTTCCATAGAGCAAACCCTTGAATTTCGCAATATTTACTTGTTCTTCTTCAAGGTTCTGTTTCTCTTTTTGTAGTACAGATATTCTTTTATTTAATTGTTCTACTTTTGCCACGTTCTTGTTTTCATTAGGTAAGGAATATTTTTTTATCCAGTGAGGAGGAGGAATTTCAATCCCATGTTCAAAAACTCCTTCTATACAATCAAGAAGCACACCGGTTTCTTTTTTTAAGTCTGTTGAAATAGTAGGAGGTATAAAAATTATCTTTCCTCCTCCTATATTTATTTCACATGAAATAATTTCTTTCACCTTATTTCCGGCTATAGCTTTTAATAATTTTCCCATCTTCTTTAAAGGTTCTATAATACATTCAAAATGAATTTGATTCTTAAAAGCATAAAAGTATTTACTAAATGGATGAGATTGTTCAATAGAAGGAATTTCTTTTCCCACTCTACCTATAAAATTGATATTTTTGGGAAAATTTACGTAAAATATAATACCAGCTTCAATCCTCTCTAAGTCAAATTGAGGTAACCAGGAATAAATATTCAAAACTTCACTTGTTACATTTCCATAAAGAGTATGTGTTATATTCAATATATCTTCAGAACTTCTTAGATAGCAAATTACTATTCCTTGGGATACTGACAATAATTTTTTAATCTCTTCTCTTCGTTTGCTAAAAATATTAAATATTTGCATACCAGTTCCGTGGTCATACCTTGTATCTGTATAATAAATACCAGTTGTATCTTTTGTAATCTTGCCAAGTGAAGCCGGACTAGTCCATGTAGATGAAAATCCCTTGGGGTCAATAATTACTACATCAAAATCAGTGAGAGAATGAGCTGAGTCTAAAGTAATATTATTGATTAAATCATGCTCAAGATTTTTATTAACTGATGCAACCTTAATTTTCATATCTTTCCTAATCAGTTAAGTAAATATTCATAACGAATTTAGAACAGGAATATCATAATTTTGAAGTATATTTTCAAGATATCGAGGTTATCGCCGTAATAAAGGGTATTATCCATCAAGTTTGCTCCTGAGGGTCTTTTGATTGTTTTCCTTCTAACTTTCTACGGGCAAGTTCTGCTGGTAACTCATATAAGTACTTTAGCAGTTCACGTAAAAAAGATACCAGTTGTTTAGCATCTTCCATTGTCACAGTCTGTATTGGGTCAAAATGAGCACCTACATTTCCAATCAGTCGGACTTCCTTTGCCCAGTCAGCTAATGTAGGTTGAAGAATGCCTTTAGATTTTAGATTATCGAGACGGTCAGCAAGTATCCCTGAAGTTTCACCTTTATCTGCACAGATTGCTTCAAGTGCTCTTCTTGCCATTACCGCAAACGCTCGAGGACAATTTGCATAAAGAGATTTAGCAGCTTCTGCAAATACACCTGCAATTTCATCTGGAATGTCTGATGAAAGATATGCTTCAGGTATTGGCCACCAATGAATTCCACGGTAGCTGACTTCGCCACCAGTTTTTGCTTCTTTCCCTGGATGATCTCCAACCCATTCCTCCTCTACAACTACAACACCCTGTTTGCAATGACGACAAATCAAAGATGAAACACGGTCAATAAGGCCTCGCTCTTCCTTGCCTGAATGATCAATAGTATAAGAAGAATCAAACGTGGCTGGAAGAGAACCAGCAATATCAAAACTTGATTGTTTTCCACAACGAGGACAAAGACCACTTGGCCTGTGTGAATCAGGAAGGCCTTCATGAGGTTCAGGAAGGTCTTCTCCTCTTTTTCCTTTTTTTATTTTACGCTTGAATAGGCCTGGTCTAAACATGTGTTACCCCTCATATGCTTTTAGCATAGGGTAGGATTATTGTCAATTTAGTGAGAACTTTCAATTAAAGAAGTACTCTTAGGGAGCATCTTTAATTTTTGATTGCCTGATTGCTTCAACAAGGTTTATACAACTAAAATCAAACGGTGGGAACCATAATTCAAAGGTTCTGTTGCGTTTTTTAATAATTTTCTTTGCTGTTTCTATTAATTCATTAAGAGATTGAAGATAAGCATTATTATTTCCTTCTCCTTTTGGAAACCTGTCCATTTCCCTAAAATACAAAATTTCATTAGTTCTTTTAGGCAAGATGGCTCTTCTGTTATGATGTTCTTTAGGTAAATGTTTACGTTTTAGGAAAATATCTGCTGTTAGGCATCCTCCCGTATCTGTTCCAATACTCAAATATCCTACTGTGTCGTTAAATTTCCATGGAGGCCGCCACCAAAGATTTTTCAGTGTTCTTTTGAAACTTTCGCGTAGCTTATTATAAGGTCCGTGATATAAATCTTCACATTTTTTCTTTTCTTTTTCTTCATACGCTTTTTGTCGTTTGTAATATATTTCATAAGTATAATGATGTATTGGTAGAAAAAATAATGAATAGCTCACTATGCCCATGTTTTCCCCCTAATTACATCTTTAGATTGCTTATTATTTTAAAATTATTTTAATCCATGATATCTAAAAAAACAAGATAAATGGATCGATAGCTTTTTTAGAGGGATAAAGTTGTAGAAAAAGGGGAGTGAATATAACTCTCTTCCAGGGGAAAAGAGTCTGTTCCGGTTTTACCAACATTCTGGCCCGCTTTTTGAAACTATGTTCCTACTATGGCGGGGATATATCGCCAGCGTCATCCGGAACTCACTTTCTCCTCACTGAGGGAGGAGAAGATCAAGATGGACATTTCCATAAATTCACCCGCCTTAATGACAGCCTGATAGCAAAGTTTTTCTCACGGGAGGTTTTTTCCATGTTACTGCACGAGGGACTCATTAATCTCGAACTTGTGCAGAAGATCTTACGTTGGCTCCATACAGGTTTCAACGTGCATAGCAAGGTCAGGGCAAAAACCAGAAAAGATGCGGAGAAAGTCGGAAAATACAGGATAAGACCGCTTCTCTCGCTCAAGCGACTCGCCTTTGATGAGACCGAGGGCAAAGTATCTTACCAGTACGGGAACCTCAGAGCAGAAGAGGAGCGGATGGATTACCTCGAATTCATTGCTAGGATCATCCGTCACCTTAAACTTGCGTTTCATGCCGAGCGCCCTCCTCCACCACATGTTGTCCAACAGGAACTCTTGATGGCAGCCGAAGAGAGGGGCGAATATTTCTAAGGGGCCTCCTAGCGGCTCTTTGTCGATTTGTGGGGTGGAGTCTATCTTATAGTTATTTGTTTGGTTGTTTTCAGCGCTTTGTTTCTACTTTGTGGTTATTGAACTCGTTTTTTTCCTGTGATAAGCTCATTCCAGAACGTTTGCGGTTGAAAATTGTGAAGTTTTTACGTGCCAGAGAAAACGAATTTCCTATGTTTATATCGAAAAGGAGGCTATTTCTATGATGGTCCCAACACACCAAGATATATTGGACGCAGCGAGGAGGATAAAAGGCAAGATCCTCAGGACACCCTTCATATTCTCAGATCCACTTTCTCGGCAGGTGAACATTAGAGTAT
>JAGLWV010000104.1 GCA_023133225.1 Candidatus Aminicenantota bacterium
TTAAGGCAACCTCCTTTAGGATTGGAAGAGCAGCCGCTTCAACATCTTCTATTGTATAAAGAGCGGCTTTCCTCACTTCAATGGATTTTGCCTCTTTCACGATCTTTTTAAGCGCAGGAAGTATATCCGCCTCCTTAACATCTTCGAGAGCATAGGTAGCTGCTTTTGCCAGAGTGACATCACCTTCGGCGATTGCCACCTCAGTGAGAAAAGCGACGACTCCGGGGGCTTCCATCTCTGCCAATTCGTAAATAGCTGTTTTTTTCACTTTGGCATCAGAGTCTGTTTTAACGATCGTCATTAACACTTCAACCGCCTCTTTATTGCCGACTTCTCTTACGACAAAAACAGCTCGACGGCGAAGATAAGGATCAGAGTCCTGGAGAGCGATTTCTTTGATTTTGACAAAAGCTACAGGAGATTCGAAGTCTTCGAAGATGTTAATTATTCTGGCACGGAGTTTTTGGCTCTTGGAAGTATCGTAAAGCTTTATAATTGCCTCCAGAGCCTGTTCGTCACCCATATCTTCAAGGGCATAGAGGGCAGCCAGTTTGACTTCCTCCTCTTCGTTCTTTTGCATGGACTTGATGATGGCTTCGTACTCGGGCTTTCCTCTCTTTGACAACACATGGCCGATTCTTACGAGATTGGCTTTCGCATCATCAACCCATGTACTACTCGAAAAAGCTTTGATGAACTTCTGGTAACAGCTAAAAACATCTTCCAGTGGATGGTCCAGTTTCTCTTTTGCATAACACATCCAAAACCGGGCATCATCGGCCCAGGCACTTCGACGATGCTTGCTGACAAATTTTAAAAGGGCTTTTTCGGCCTGCTCCCATTTCTCTCCAAGGATAAGGTTATAAGCCTGCTGGTAGGCTTTGGCATCCCGCTCCTGCGTATCAACTGTAGTGAATGCAGGAGAAGAAACAACCAAAGAAAAAAGCAGGATTGAAATCATGAATGTGAGACGTAAATTTCTTAGATTCATTTTATCCTCCATATTTAATAAGTCCGGAATTTATTCGATGGCCGCCCGGCAGGCGTCGTTCGATTTTTAGGCAGCATGGACCGGCGAATATCCGTAAGGTTGATTTTCAAAAGAATTCCCCGGCTGTCTACTCCCTCTTTGACAAGCTCTAAAGCCTCAAAATCCTGTCCGGATTCAAGGTTTGCAATCTGAAGCAAAATCACTTCAAGGTCTGTGATAAGGTCTTGTAAACGTCTCTGGTTTGAATCCGCAAGTCCGTCCCTAAGAAAGCTTGCCTCTTTGACTAACTGCCTTGAAACCTGTTGTTGAAAGGGCAAGTTCAAACCATAGG
>JAGLWV010000105.1 GCA_023133225.1 Candidatus Aminicenantota bacterium
ATAAGCTCAGCTCCAGGTTGCTGCCGGGAAACAAGATCTGATTCTTGTCTGGCCTGCTGGATGACCTGGACAGAGGGGGAAAACACCGTTTTCCCGATAAAAACTCCGAAGATGACCAGCAAGAGAGCTGCAGCAGCCTGAAAGGCCCACCTGGGGGCAAAACTCAAAGTTCGTGGAAAGGCACGCCACCTTGGTTCAGGCTTTGCCTGATCGGGCTTTTCTTCTTTCATCCTTTTTTCGAGTCTATTCCAGTAGCCATCCCAGAAGGTTTGCCCGGGTTCAGGACGCATTCTTTTTGCCATAACCTTAAGAGTGGATGTCATCTCGGCAAAACCAGATTTGCATTTTGAACAGACCAGAAGGTGATTATCGAAGAAACGCCTCTGTCCGGCATCTAATTCTTCATAATATGCCTCATCAAACATTTCCCGGCATTTATTGCAATCACTCATAGGTAGCCTCCAATCCAGGATTACCAAGATAAAATGAAAGCTCTTTTCGAAGCTTTCGAATGGCACGGAAAAGAAGGGCTTTTACCGTCCCTTGAGAGACATTCAATATTTCTGCAATCTCACTCGTCTTGAGTTCGTTGTAATGGCGCATTACAAATACCGAACGCTCTTTAGGTGATACTTTTTGAAGCGCTTGAGAAACACGGTTCTGCATGATCACTGCCTCAGCGCTCTGTTCAGGATTGATGGCAGTGTTTTTATTTCCTGCACGTTTCTCCTGAAAGTTTGTTTTATCCAAATCATCCATCGATTTAAAGGGTTTTGAAGATTTTCTCCGCAAATGATCGATAGAGGTGTTGACCGTGATTTGATAAAGCCATGAGCTCATCTTTGCATCCCGGCGGAAAGTTTTTAGTGAGCGGAACACTTTAATAAAGACCTCCTGGGAAATATCTTCGGCATCATGATGGTCTCCCACAACATCGTAGGCAAGGAAATAGACTTTCTTCTTATGGCGTTCCACCAGCTCCTGGAAAGCTGAGTGATCGCCGCTGCATATTCGATCAATGAGTGTTTGTTCATTTTGGGCCATCTCTTTTTTCTTTTCCCCCTATTAGACGAGAATTCCTCTACTTTGGTTTACAACAATTTGCCTGAATTATTTATAAAAACTGCTTCATGGGCTACGGCCTCGCCGCTACAGCAATCTCGGTTCGTGAATAATCCAGGCTGCCTGAATTATTTATAAAAACTGCCGATACTTATAGTTAATAGTATGATACCCACATATTGTCATGTTTTTTCAGTGGAACACGTAAAAGGGCCGCTGATTGGAAATCTTCTTATTTTAACCGCCTGCAATAAACAGGCACCTCTATGTCGTCTGTCTCTTCTAAGGCTAAGAGCAGTAAGTCCGGCTTAGTTAGCAGTTATCCGGATTCAAGAAATTATCTGAACCGTCTGCGCATTGATGTGCTTTTCTTGTTGACCGGATCTACATCCATGGCCCACATACCACGGCCGTGGGTTGCAGCCACGATGATATTGTCTCGCGGATGTATGATCAGGTCACAAACAAAGGTTGATGGCAGGTCGCCTCCCAGGACGTTCCAGGTCTTGCCGCCGTCTGTGGTTACATAAACCCCAATATCGGTTCCGACATAGAGAATGTTCCTATTTACCGGGTCTTCCCTGATAACATTGAC
>JAGLWV010000106.1 GCA_023133225.1 Candidatus Aminicenantota bacterium
TGGTGCGGAAGGTGGGACTCGAACCCACACGGTCTAAGAGACCATAAACTCCTGAGGCTTACGCGTCTACCAATTCCGCCACTTCCGCATCCGGATATGCTCTTCAGTCTTCACAAAAGGAGTTTTAATTATAATCACAATGCGTCAAAGAGTAAAGTCCAATGGAAAGTGCTTGACAAAAAGAGGCCCAGTTCTTATTTTAAGATTGCGTGTTTTTCTTTGTATTCCGTCATACTTATGCAGGGGGTCTTACTTTTAACCTTTTAAATCTTTTGAGGAGGTCAGATGAAGCTTGTGAATCGAGAGCAAATTGAAAAACTCTCTAAGTTTAAGAGTGAAAATTTTTTAACAACCTCTTTTTACCTGGACACAAACAAAAGCAAGGTGACAAAAAAGGTGATAACTCTCTCCTTAAAAAACCTTATCAATGAGGGCAAATCCAAACTGGAGAAGATGGAAATAAGCAGGAAGAACAAAGAATCCCTTTCTGAAGACCTGGATAAAATCAGCGTGTTCTCCTCTCAGAATCTTACGACACAAAATCCTGCAGGGCTTGCGATATTCTCCTGTCAGGGCGAAGATTTTTGGCAGGTTTTTCATCTTCCTAATCCTCCTCGAAACAGGGTGATCTTCGACCAGAATCCCTATGTTCGCCCTCTTTCAGCCGCCCTGGGTGAACACCGCCAGATCTGTGCCCTCACGCTGGATAGAAAAAAAGCCAAATGGTATGAAATATTTATGGGAGAAATCTCTTCTCTTGAAAGCATGCTCGGCGATGTCCCCAGTAAAGTAAAAGAAGGAGGCTGGGAAGGATACAACTCTAAACGTATTGAAAGGCACATTGCCACCCATCTTCATGACT
This sequence comes from Candidatus Aminicenantota bacterium, assembly GCA_023133225.1. Classification (GTDB taxonomy): domain Bacteria; phylum Acidobacteriota; class Aminicenantia; order Aminicenantales; family Aminicenantaceae; genus JAGLWV01. The sequence goes on from JAGLWV010000106.1 coordinate 863, forward strand.
ACTTAAAAAAGGCTGCTAAAAAGACATTCGAGCTGTTCAAGAAAAACAGTTTTGACTGGCTTTTTCTGGGATGTAAAGAAGAATATTTTTCGGTCTTCGAGCCACTTCTCCATCCCTATTTAAAAACCAGATTAAAAGGCCGGCTTAAAGCAAAGCCCGGCGATCCTCCAGACCGGATTCTCAAAGAATCCCTTGAATTGGAAAAAACACTAAAAAAAGAGGAGGAGGAAGAAATTGTCAACCACCTCATCTCTGAGCTGGAGAAGGGAGGATTGGCTACATCAGGTTTAAAACAAACAGTGAGGAGCCTCAATCGAGGCGAAGTTCAAACACTTATCGTTACCCGTAGCTTCTCTAAGCCTGGCAGAATCTGTCCCAAGTGCAATTTCTTGTTTGTTGATGAACCCCGATGTCTTTTCTGCCAGAAAAGGACAGAAGTGCTGGTGGATATCGTCGATGAGGCAGTTGAAGCAGCTATGGATAAAAATTGCCAGGTAAAGCACATCACTGGTCCTTCACCTCTGAGGAGATACGGAAATATCGGTGCTTTTCTCAGATACAAAGCCTGAACAAAAACTTAAATCAAACGGTCTCTTAAGCTTCGAATCAGGCAGGAAATGTTGCCCACCACAATCACGATCAAGCCGCCAACCACAATGTACAACGGCCAGGCGATAGACAGGCCCTGACCCGGAAGCAGAATCTGTATGGGGCCCTTCACCAAAAAGAGCAATGCACCAAGTCCTGCAAAGAACCCTATAATAGCATCGATGCGATCGGGCTTTTGGAAAAGGATTCCTAAGACAAAGGCGCCAAGTAATCCACCATATGTGTAGGAGGCAATTCCCAGCCCAAGTTCCACCACAGCCGGTCGATCTCCAAGCGATTGAAGCTGCAGTATGGCAAAGAGAAAGGCCGAGCCAGTAATGATAGCTCCCCAGATAATAGTGATAATCCGGGAAATCTTCAGGTCTTTCTCTGGTGTATTGTTTTTGCCCCAGTAAGGCTTATATAAATCCATCGTGGTTGAAGAGGCCAGGGAATTGATGGAAGATGATAGTGTGCTCATGGCTGCTGCTAATATAGCAGCAATTATAAGGCCCGATAGTCCAGGAGGTATTTCTTCAACGATGAATTTTGCAAAAATTTCATCGGTGGTGGCCAGCCCGAGCTGGGCTGGAACTTTTGCACTGTAAAAAGCATAGAGCAAAAGGCCTATGAACATGAACAAGGTAAACTGCAAGAATACCACAAACCCACTTCCGATCAAGGCTTTTTGACTGGACCGGAGATTTTTGGTTGTTAGAAGCCTCTGCACGATAAGCTGGTCCGTCCCGTGGGAGGCTATGGAAAATACTGCTCCTCCGAGAAGGGCCGTAAAAAAAGTGTACGGCTGGGCGATGAATTCTCCGAAGCTCAGGTCAAATCCAAGATGAATGAGTTTTAATTTCCCCGCACTCTGAGCAACACTTAATACACTTGATAAACCATGAGGTAATTTGCTTAAAATAATCCCCACAGCGAGCACAGCTCCTCCTAAGTAAACCCCCATCTGGATCACATCCATCCATACAACAGCCTTGATTCCACCAATATAAGTATAGATGATGGTCACTCCGGAAACCATCAGGATGGAGATGAGATAGATGGTCAAGTCGGATGCTTCCACCCCCGCTAAGCGTAAGATAATAGCAAGAGGAATGGCTGAAGCGAAAAGCCGCACGCCATCTGCAAGCAGCCTGGTCACCATAAAGGTCGCACTGGTGATGTTGCGCATGCTGCTGCCAAACCGGGCACCAAGAAACTGGTAGGCCGTCGATAACTTCCCCTTGTAAAACTTGGGCAGGAAAAATAGGCTCACCACAGTCCGCCCCACAATATAACCGAAGGTGATCTGCAGAAAAGCCAGAGTCCCTCCGTAAGCTATGGCTGGGATGCTGATAAAAGTTAAGGTGCTGGTTTCTGTTGCTACGATTGAAAACAACACCGCCCACCAGGGAATTCTATGGCCCCCAAGAAAATAATCCGATGTGGACCGTTGCTTGCCGGCCATCACTGTGCCAAATACAATCACGGCAGCTATGTACAGGAGTACAACCAGATAATCGATTAATGCAAAACCCATGTGTTTGCCTTAGTTATCAATGCCTAAGGGCGGGATTATGTTTTTCAAGATAACGTTCAAGCCCTATGGTCTCTGCGATAGAAAGCGCTTCTTCCCAGCTGATATAACTTTTTTTTCTTCGGGCATCCAGGATCCGTATTATGGAAAGCTCAACTTCACTGGTTAGCACACTGCATTTGGATACAAAATCCATTGCCTCATAAAGTACTGCATTTGCCTGTGCGTAGGAGATAGGTTCTGTTTTTCCATTCTTTTTGATCCAGCCTTCCTTTGATACAACATCATTCACATGGCTCATTATTAGATATGTCGCTCTGCCGATGAGCTTAAGGTTACTGGGATTGACATTGGTCATGCTGTTTCCCACAACTCTCCCCATTCTTGCCATCACTCCTGTCGAATGTCCGTTTAAAAGGATCTTGAGGGCCGTTTGCCTTCTTAAATTCAGCGGATCGCCCGCTCGATCCATAATTATATCGATCACGACATCTCTATCTTGAACAAATGGAAGTCGACCGGCTCTATCTTTAACCTCTTGATTTTCTCTGTCACTGACCAAAACCAGAGCCAAACTGGCATTCTTTTCTCTCAAAAGGCTAACAAACTGAAAGAGGGAAGATTCAGGACTGGAAAGCTCATCAATCTCTTCATCCACGCACACTAACACTCCCAAATCACCCTTCTGAGGACCACGCGCAGCAATATTTTCTTTGGAGAATGAAAAATCATAAAGTTTCTCCTGTTCTTGCCCTGCCTTAGACAGGCTTTGAAGGGCTGCCTCCTTGAGATAAACATCGTCAATATGTTTTAAAAAATAGGGCTCATAATATTTTTCATCCAATCCTTTGAAATCTCTTCCTAAAATATTTTGCCATGCACGCTTATAATCCTTCCCTTCAGTCCACACCTGAAGCCAGCATTTCCTTTCCTTTTCATTTACTGCATCCAGGGGATATAAATGAAACGTGGGGCTTCTTTCCGCACAATCTATAAATACAGTGATCACTGCATTTTTTGCGAAATAAGTGGCACGGCATTTGTTTTTATACGTCCGGGATTCAAGAGTTGTAAACTTCACCATGTCTTCCAACGAACTCATTAAAAGCTTCCTTACATCATCAAAGGATGATAGTCGTTCCTTTATTCCTGTTTTCCGGGAAAAGCCAAGTTGGGCTAATTCTTTCTCTGATAAGAGTTCTTTTAACATACTGAATATCCCTTCTTCCAGGATTACGCCCATGATGAATGTTTCGGAAGTGGCGGCCTGCATCCGGGTGGAACCGGCAATAGTCTGAGGTCCGGTTGTCAAGTTTATCCTGGTAATGGCAGGATTTTTCATCACAGTCCTGCTCCTGTCAAAAGGCCTTAATATATCATCGGGATTGTTATAAAGAAAATAGAGATGATTTTTCGCGTCATCCATTTTATCTTGATCGAGCTCTCCATACTGTTCCGCTGCGGCCAGGATCGCTCCTATTACAGACGAAGTTTCTCCCCCTTCTGTAATACAAAACACCACATCCCCTTTCTCCACCTCTCTGTCTCTAAGCTGAAGTTTTCCGACAAGCTGTAAATCTTCAAATCCTTCCAACGCACTTATGAATGCCCTATCTCCTCCCGTCATCTCACCGATGAGCAGGTCTTCTATGTCTTCAGGCAAAGAGGATTTCAATTTTTCCCACAATCGACTTTTTTTAATCTTTCTCCAGAAAGGCCGCCAGAGAGCGCTTTCCATCTGCTTTGCCAAACGGCCTGTAGAACCACAGCCATAAATAAAAATTTTCCTCCTTTCCTTCATGGCATTGACCACAGCATCGGCAGCTTGGCTAAGTGAAAGGGTGTTTTTTATGTTTTTTATGATCTTCTGAAATTTTTTGGAAATATCCTCATCCACAGATAGAATCTGCTTCAGCCCTTCTTCCACACTGTCTTTTATGGCAAAACTCAGATTCCACGTTTTTGGATGCCTTTGCTCTGTGAGAAGGGTGTGTAATTGGAACTGCTTTTTATTTTTCACATAGTCAACTGACTGGACAGATGGTTTGATCTTCAACAGAGATAAAATATTATTTTTATCTTTTCTCATTCTTGTTATAAGAAAATATGATTACTATTTTCAGTCATTCCACCCAACTCCCATAGCCTTATCCAGTTGGGCCAGAGATAGGACATAATCATACAGGGCCTGAGAATAGTATGTTTTTGCCTGAGATAAAGCGGCTTGAGCGGAACTGACATCAAGAGTTGTAGCCATTCCTTCTGCAAAATTCAGCTCGGCAATTCGCAAACTTTCCTGAGCCTGATCGACATTTTTTTCTTGTGAAAGAAGGGATTCTTTAGCTTCTGTCAACTTCAGGACCGCCTGTCTGACTTCGAACTTTATCAAACCTTCAATTCCTTTCCGGCTCAACTCAATCTCTCTGATCATGGCCCTAGATTGAGCTACCCGAGCATGAGTAGAAAATCCTGCAAAAAGAGGCACGGTGACGACAAGATTAATGCTGTAATAATCCTGCCAGGTGTCTTTTTTAAAGTTGAATCTATCAGCCCAAAAATTATACGTACTTAATATAGCCAGGTTGGGAAGGCCTGAGGCCCGTGTCAGCTTCAGCATCTCTCCTGCCATCTGCTTCTGGTAGCGAAGCTGGCTGACTTCAGGCCTGTTTACAAGTGCCCTGGAAATGGACTCATCCAGATCAGGCTCAAAAGGCGTGTAGGTCATCTCTCCTTTAATCTCGATGGGCTGAGAAAGATCCAGACCTAACAATGTTTTAAGACTCAGCTCGGCTATTATTAAGTTGTTCCTGGCTTTAATCAACTGAGGCTTTAGGTTAGTCACCTGCACTTCAGACCTCAATAGATCGAACTTCGATGCCATTCCGACCTTATAAAGGCTCTTAACATTATTAAAATGTTTCTCTGCAATTTCCACGGCTTCCTCAGCCACGTTGACAAAATCTTTGGTGATCAAATATCCATAAAAGCCCTTTTTGGCGTTGAAAACAGTTAAATGCTCTGATTGCTTAACGTCCTCTTCTGCGGAAAGAAGACCGTATTTGGCTTGTCTGAAGCTAGAGGTTAATCGACCACTTGTAAAAAGAGGAAGGGAAAGAGATAAAGAAAACTGATAATCTCTGGTAAAGTCCATCGATACTCTCTGAGGAGGCTGCCCTGGAATGAAAGAAGGAAACTCTAGAAAAAAGAGTTTTTCATCCAGTGTATGAAGCCCCTGGGCGTTAAGAGATGGCAAAAAACCTGCCACAGCTTCCCTGACTCTGGCTCTGGCCGTTTCCACTCTTTCCCCCACAGCCAGATGATAAGGATTCTGAGAAAGAGCCAGATGGATGCTCTTCTCAAGAGTAAGGGTTAACTCCTCCTGAGGGAAAGAGAATTTTACTGCGCAAACAATCAATAGGATAAGCAGTAATATGACTTTTGTCTTCTTCATAGCGAAACTCCTTTTCTGGCTTTTCTGTCCTTTAAATATAAGTATCGGCAGTTTTTATGAACAGTCTAGAATTTAACCTTGACTGTTCCCGAGTCGGGCTTGCCGCAGATGTAAGGCGTCGGCTCATGAAGCTGTGGAAGTCCACCGCGAATGGGCCGCAACGCAGCAGATGCGGTGAGATCGGCTCGCCCAAAGGGTAAAAAATGCCGATAGAAAAAAAGAAACTTAATAAAAACAACACTACTTGATCCACCGAAAAAACATGATAATATGCTGATATCATAACTATTATATATAAGTATCGGCAGTTTTTATGAACAGTCAAGGTTGTTAGGCTCTCGGATGATACTTATCATAAACCCGGCGAAGCCTCTGACGGGTGACATGGGTATAAATCTGAGTAGTGGTTATCTGGCTGTGGCCCAGCATCAACTGCACCGACCTCAAGTCAGCCCCCCCTTCCAGCAGATGGGTGGCAAAAGAATGACGAAGGATATGAGGGCTAATGATCAAGCCCAAGCCTGCCTTTTTGGCATAGGCTTTCAAAAGCTTCCAGAAACCCTGACGGGTGAAGCCACTGCCCCTGTGGGTAAGGAAGAGGATTTCATCTGGTTTTTTTAAAAACCCGGATCGAGCCTCATCAAGATATCTATTGATAGCCTTTGCAGCCAAGTTTCCAACAGGAACGATCCTTTCCTTCCCGCCTTTACCGTAACAAAGGAGAAATCCATCCTCCAGATTCAAATCATTAATTTTTATCGAAACAAGTTCAGAAGCTCTCAATCCCGTTGCATAAAGAAGTTCAAGCATAGCTTTATCCCTGATCCCCCGGGCATTCATTTCATCTGGCTGCTTGAGCAGCAATTCAACTTCCTCCACTGTTAAGAACTTAGGTAAGGATAACCAAGTCTTAGGAGAGGACAGACCAACAGCAGGATTTTTCTTCACCATCCCATCCAAAATTAGAAATTTATAGAAGGATTTTAAAGAAGAGATGAGTCTGGCCAAAGAGCGAGCTGAAAGGCCGGCTCGGCTTTGCTGATGGATGAACAGAATAAGATCTTCTTCTTTGGCCCTTTGCCAGGAAATTTTTTCCTTATGAAAAAACTGAAAAATCTTCTTCATATCCCGTGAATAAGAAAGCAGTGTATTCGAAGAGAGTCCCCTCTCTACAGAAAGAAACTCATGGAAAAGGCGGAGGATATCCTCTGTCGAGGAAGGAAGTTTCTTCATATGATAAATGGATTTGAGCTCTTTTCCTGAGCCACAGTTGTGGCAGGACCATGGCCCGTAAGGACTATTGTATCCCCGGGTAAGGTCAGGATTTTATTCTTTATTGAGCTCTCCAACTCCTGCCATGAACCGCCCGGCAAATCAGTGCGACCAACCCCTCCAAAAAAAAGAGTATCCCCGGAAAGGAGAAAACCATTTCCTAAGAAGCATACACTTCCCGGAGAATGTCCGGGTGTATGAATGACCTTCAAAAAATATTTGCTAACCTCTATCTCATCACCTTCTTTAATCAATCTGTCTGGTGAAGGAGAATCCGTAGCCCCAAGAAAAATGGCAAGTTCAGACTGCTGAACGTGTCCCAACATTTGACTATCTTCAGCATGAATACAAAGGGGAATGCTGAATTTTTCCTTTACCGCCCTATTTGCTCCAATATGGTCTATATGACCATGTGTATTAAGGATTACAGTGGGCTTAAGATTTTTTTTTGTAATCAGCTGAAAGATTTTTTCCTCATCAGCTCCAGGATCAACAATGGCACAATCAAGGGTTTCCGGGCAATAAACAAGATAACAATTTGTCTCTAGAATCCCAACAATCAGTGTTTCATATTTCATTTCTTTTACCTTTCTTCTTCATAATAATTCTATCGAGCGACTGAGTCAAGAAACCATGACTCAGGCTAAGTGGTTTGAAAACACTCTTCTTTTGCCCCAGTGTGACAAAATCCGGACGAAAAAAGGGAAAAAAAGGGGCCTGCAGGCTGTCCGAAAACTCCAT
>JAGLWV010000107.1 GCA_023133225.1 Candidatus Aminicenantota bacterium
GAATAATCCAGGCTAATTATATATCTTTTCAATAAAATATCAATATCCACGCTTAATTATTTTTGTGTTTCCAGCTTTCCAACTTTTTGAGAGGCCTCATAACCATAAAAGGTTTGAGGAAATTCATCCTGAACCCTTCTATAAAGGGCCAAAGCCTGCTCAACATCTCCCTTTTCCTCGTTAATCTCTGCTCTGTGAAAAAGGATGACATCCATAGAATAATCTTTGGGGCTTTCTTCCTCCATTTTTTTGTAGATTTCGAGAGACTTATCATATTCTTTACGTTTAAAATGGATCTGAGCTAGTAAATCCTTAGCCTGGTAATAAAAAAAATCCTTGGGAGTTTCCGGTATTTTTTCGACAAAACTCCTTGCTTTATCAGAATCCCCATTCTCCATCCAATACGTAGCCAGAAGAACATAAGCCAGACGGGAAAATTTTCCATCCCCTGCCAGTTCTTCGAGCCTGGCCAAATTTTCCGGCTTATTGTTCAAATCGGAGTGAAGATTGATAATTTGAGTGAGTAAACGATTTTCACTCTTTTTATTCTTTGCCTTGATAAACTTCATGCCAGCAAAAATTACAACAATAAAGAGAATCCCAAGGACTAATGCCATGAGTTTTTTTGTCCGCTCTTGTATAAAATGGAAGATTTTATTTACAGTCGTAACAAGTTCATCTTCTTTAAGCTTTTTTCTGAATTTTCTCTTCATCCTTCACTCCTTCTCATGTGAATTGACTCTATGGAAAGCAATTCGGCCTCATAGTCAATTCAGTCTCAACACGAGCTTGATTCTTTCACGAAACAGGCGGCTTTGATAGTCTATTTCTTTTTTATCCACTCGCCACTTTCTTCTTGAATCCACCATCCAGAATGTGCATCCTGAATCCACAGCCCGGCGAATATCTTCTGAATCCTGGATCTCTGTTTGGAAGCGATCTCCATAGCCACGGCAACTTCAGCATAAAGGTCTTTTCTATCTTTATTTTCGTCTTTGACTAAGTTACGCAGCGATGCCTTTTCTCTCAAAGCTAAACCTGTTTCATTTCTAACCCGAATAAAGCCATCATTCGATTCACCAATGTTTCCTTTATCAAAAAAAGGTCTGAGTTTAGGAAACCTATCCCCTAGAGATTTTTTAAGAGCTCGAATTTTTGGAGTTGAAACTTGTTCTTCTCTCTGTTGAGCATAAGCAGAAGGGACTAATAAAAATGCGCTTCGCTGGCTCAAAGAGCTTTTCTTTATTTCATCCTCTTGAGATATCGTGTCTTTTTTTTCTTTATCTTTTTTATCCGTTTTTCTGATTTCATCCACGATCTCCTCGGCTGTTTTCTGGACTGCAGCTTCCGGGAAATAGATGTTTATCGTAAGACAGGAAAAAACAAAGAGAAGGGGCCAACTGATTAAAGCAAGCTTTAATTTTTTCATTCTCATATCACCCTCCAATTACCTGAATTATTCATAAAATGAAAATCCAGGTTAATATATTTTGGGCTCTTAAAAATTATACCATAAACCGCCAGGCCGGTCACTTGGCTTTCTTGGATTGGCCGATCCGCTTGAGCCGATCCATCATATCCTTAAATTTGATCCGATTGCGAGGTTTTCTATTTACCACACTTATTCCAAAAAGCCAAGATTTCTTGACTAAGTACTCGATTCCTTTCTCTTTAATGGTCCCTCTCAATGAGAACATATCGTTTTTGAGTGAACAAAAGATTCCAATTTTTTTGTACCCGAATTCTCTAATAATACGTGTGATTCCTTTTTGCGAGGAAAGAGAAACTCCTTCTCCTTCGCTTATTACAGTCAGGTCATTGACTGCTCCCACACTAAATCTTTGACGTATTCCCTTCCTTTTCTCCGATTCCAGGAGGATGATAAATCTTTCTGGCTGACCATAGGAAAACGCCATGTCTTTAATTTCGCCGTTTATGATGCCTTTCACCCGTCCAAAGGGAACGGAATCTGTTAATTTTTCCAGGTTCAATCCTTTTAAATCAAGGTCACAGGATATTGTTCTGTTTTTCGAAAAGGGTTTGGCTATCTTGATATTTTGAACCGTGATCCTACCATCAAATATATCAATTTCCCCTTTACCTTCAGCGGTGATTATTTCGGGATCGATTATGACCTTGGGAAGGTCTATTCGGATTGTGCCGCTCAAATTGAATTGGTCTGACTTAAGAGGGAATTTGGAGATATCCATATCTCTCAGAGTAAAAGATAGGATGCCATGGATCTCAGATGGATTTGAACCTAAAGTGAAGATAGATTTCCCCAGTGTTGCTGTTCCTCCAAAAATTTCGAGATCCAGGGGTTCAATCATGAATTTATTTTCTCCAGCACTGAGATCTATGTGAAGCGGAGCGATCGAAATAGAGGGAGTTTTAACCTCTCCTGCATGAAAATAGCCTTTCTTTAAAAATAACTCTTTTCCTTTACCATTTTCCCCATTCTGTCGTTCATAACAAAACGGTAATTCAACCTCTATCCCACTCATGAAAAATTCTTTGTCCCTCTTTTCTATAAGCCCATTTTTTACCCGGATTTTTCCGAAAACTGACAACCGATCCATTTCTTTCTTAAAACGAATTTGACTCTCCGCCTCGCCTTTCACATAAAAGGCAGGTCGTTCGCTCTCCTGTTCTTGAAAAAGGAAAGAGTAAAGGGAATCGAGGCCCACCTGTGTGACAGAAATCTGCACATCAAAGGAGTGAGGCTGTTGAAATTTTAATACCCCGTGTCCTTCTACCCTCCCCAGTGGAAAAAGCGAAACGTCTATAGAAAACTTGTCGAGTTTATTAAGAGGAATACGATACACTCCGGCTATATCGGCTCGAAGGGGATTTTTACCCCAGTTTACATAATATTCATTCCAGAGAGATTCTCCCTTGGAAAGATGGAATGCCATGGAAAAGGAAAGGCTCTGGTCAGAGGAATAATACTTTCCTTTCAGATTAATCTTTGGTTGAAGGGACTCGCCAGCAATGGTAAAGGAAGCATTGTTGAATGTTCCTTCGAATAAACTGAGGGAACCCGCAAAATTCCATTCATCATTGATTTGCTTTGAATTTTTTACTTCCAGCTCAAGATTCGCCTGACCATCATACTCCCAATCTGATATCTGCTTGGGCAAGAAAGGTGAAAACAGGGTAGATAAATTTGTTAGGTCCATTTGTGAGCTTTTCAGGTGGAAACATCTCTCTCCCTGAGAATGAAGGTCTATCTTAGCCCAGGTTTTGACAGGAGGAAGCGAAGGAACCTGAAATTCCAGGCGCCGAAAGTCTATTTTCCTTTCCTCAACATTACAACCTGCCTCTCCCTCGAACATTACCTGTTTTAATTCAATTTTTTTATCTCCCTGAGAAAACGAAAATCTCTCTAGACTTCCTTTGAGATGGGAAATGTTGAAAAATGATTTCGTTCCTTCTAGGGAAAGATCAAGAGAAAAATTTCGAATTCCTAATTTATCTCTAAACAGGCTTCCATTTTTGAAATATAATAATCCGGCAAACTTCATACCCGGAAGAGTTCCCTTCACCTGGAGCTTTCCTGAAATCGTATTAATAAAAGTAAAGCCAGAGGTCAGATAACTTATTTGAGTCGGTTCAAGCTCAACCAGTCCATTTACCTTTATCTTTTTCTCGGTTGGGCTCGCAATATACTGACATTCTCCTTCAAAAGAGGCTGCTCCTTTTAGCGTCAACGATTTAAAATCCGGAGGAAGATAGGGCTTTAGAAAGGGCATTAATAAATTAGAGTATTTATCAAAATTTCTTAAATGGATTTTAGGACGATAGACAAAAGAATTATTGTGCAATACGTCCAATTCTAAAGGGCCCGAAGCATCAGCGAAAGAAGGGACATCGATATCCAGTCGAGGAAACAACAACACATTCCCATCCAACGGGAACTCCGCTCTAAAACGACAATCCACTGCAGCAAAAGGAAATTCTTTCTCCAAGAACTTTAAGCGAGCGGGTGAAAATGAGACTTTTCCCTCTAGAGAAGGCAAGTCAAAAAAAGAAAGCTTCCCCGATGAACGGAATGAGCCTACCAATGAAATATTTCTATCAGAATTTTTAATCTCGCCTTCCTCCCCATTAAAAATAATGTCAAATTCTCCTTTTTGTTCCAAACCGGACAAGAAGATTTCTCCTCCTTGAAAGCTGATGATGTTTGAAGAAAATATGCACTCAAGAGCAAAATCTTTGACATTGACTTTATCCAAATAACTCAACGCATTAGAGATCATAAGCAGCTTTTTTTGATAATCAATTTTTCCCCCCGTGTCTCCTGCCCTATACATAACGTCCATTCCTGAAATTTCAACCGATTGCAGGAATGGCTTTTGTTTTTTCAACAGCCGCTTGAGTTTCCCCTTTAGACTCAACTGGTTCAAGAAAATGTCTATTTTCCCTTTTTCATTATTTTGCTGAACCTTTACTGATTGGGCCTCAACGTTCAAAGGAAACAATCCATAATTGAGTTTTCCGATCTTGAGCTCAATTCCTGTTTTATCTGAAATAATTTTCTGTACGATCCTTTTAGTCAGCGGTTTATTGAAATAAAAAAAGAGCGAAGAAAGGATAATGACCAGAAGCAAAGATGAGAGAACCGTCCCGCTTATTATTAAAATTTTCCTCAGTTTCTTCTTCATAATATCTAACCTGAATTATTTATAAAAACTGCCGATACTTACAGTTAATAGTATGATACCCGCACATTATTTTGCTTTTTCAGTATATCAAGTGGATCGCCTTTTTTTTAGTTCTTCTTTCTTCTATCGGCATTTTTTACCCTCCGGGC
>JAGLWV010000108.1 GCA_023133225.1 Candidatus Aminicenantota bacterium
ATGGGCTGCGGCCTCGCCGCTACAGTAATCTCGGCTCGTAAATAATCCAGTTTAATCAAACTTACAGAAATATTAATATTCTAAATCTAAGTCGTTTGGGTATTTGGATCTGGGAGAAGGGACTTATGCTAAAACCTCATAGACATTAATTGCCGCACTTTTCCCCTTGACTTTTTTTGGCCCCACTTTTTTGATTTTAAATTTATCTTTAACATCCCGATATGTCTCTTCTCCAATGAGAATTTGATTGGGCAGAGCAATCGATTCTAATCTTGAAGCAACATTAACCGGGTCTCCGATAACTGTGTAGTCCATCCGGTTGGGCGAGCCAATATTTCCTGCGACAACTTTGCCTGTATTTATTCCAATTCGGATGTTAAATTTTTTCTCCATGTCTGTTATTTTCATCATCTCTGCCAATTTCTTCCTCATTTCCAGGGCTGCCTTGATAGCTCTTTCAGAATCGCCTTTCTTCTCAAGGGGTGCTCCAAAAACGGCCATCAGGCAATCCCCTATGTATTTGTCCAGCGTGCCATCATATTTGAAGATGATATCTGTCATCTGAGAAAAAAATTGATTCAGGAGCATATTGATCTCTCGGGGAGGCATTTGTTCTGAAAGGTGTGTAAAACCGACAATGTCTGTAAAGAGAATGGTGACTGTCTGGTCCTTGGGCTCCATTATATTTTCTTTCGTTTCTTGACTCCCTTTTAATATCATCTCTATGACCTGAGGAGAGTGAAACCTCTCCAGGCGGCTTCTCATTTGCTCTTCTTCACGGATCTTTTCATTTAGACTTGCCTGCTCAATGACCATGGCCACTTGACATCCGATGGCCTTAAGGAGTTCAAGGTCATTTTCGGTGAATTGATGGGCCAGCCTGATACTGTCTAATTGAATAACGCCAATAATTTTATCCTTTCGCCAGAGCGGTACGCACACGGCGGAACGGATTTTCTGGGAAATCAGGCTCATGGCCTGGTCGAGTCGAGAATCATCCATAGCATTGGTTGTCAGGAGGGCAACCTTATCATTAACGACTCTATTAATTATTGTCCGGCTGGCCTTTATCTGCTTTTTGCCTTTTATTTTATCTCCTTTGTATTTGACTACCACGGGAGCGAGATCCTCTTTGCCTTTATCACCGGTGAGAATAACAAAACCGTAATCCGCATCGATGACCATAAAGATCAGGTCCATTATTTTTTTAAGAAGTTCATTAAAATCATGGATGAGATGCAATTGCCTGCTTATCTCGTAGAGAACAAAAAGCACTTTGTTCATCCTCTCTAGAGATAAAATGTCTGTTTCGGCTTCAGTGGTTTGGACTTCTTCCTTCGAAGGTTTAGGAAAATCTTTGCCTACGAGAGTTCTCTGGATACCCATTGACATCAAAAGTTCCTGTGAATCCAATTGATGACCCGCTTCAGTGCTAGCCTTTACTATTGTCGTCCCTTTTTCCAGTTCGCTTTCCCTGGCCAGAACTACCGTTTCTGTTGGAGAAAAAGCCGGCTTTTCTTTGGCTAAAAATGTTAATTTTATAACCCCGATCTTTATCTCATCCTTATCTTTCAACAGAGTGTTTTGAACTGATTTTCCGTTTACTTTTGTGCCATTAAAACTTCCAAGGTCGGCTATCAGATAACCCTTCTTTGTCTTTGTCAAATTGGCATGGTTTCGAGAGACGGAATGATCGGGGAGAACAACATCATTGTCTTGACCACGTCCTAAGGTAATGACGTCCTTAATGATGGAGAAATTCTGTACTCTCCCGTCGCTCTTTATGATATTGAGGTTAGGCATGCTCTCTGTCCCAATGCTAGAAATATAACAAAACTAAAGTCTAATTGTCTAGCCTGTAAAAAAAAAGAATTTAATTTTAGGGAAACATATGTTATGTTAAATAAAAAAAAAGAGGTAGGACACATGGAAAATCCTATTTGGGGAGATAGTATCTTTAAAAGAAAAAAAAAGGCTGCTAACATTTTTACCATACTCAAGCAAGTCCCGATTTTTTCTGAGCTTAAAAATAAAGAGTTAAGTGAAGTTGAAAAAATCGTACACAGGCGCAAATATAAAAAAAGTGAACCTATTATAAACATAGGAGATCCCGGGCTTGGCATGTATATAATAGTCAAAGGCTCCGTTGAGATTACAGAAGATGATAATGCGGGTCAGAAAAAAATTCTGGCCAAGCTTGCCGATGGTGCTTTCTTCGGCGACCTGGCTTTACTCGACGAATCCCCGCGTTCAGCATCAGCAGTTGCTCTAGAAGATAGCGATATAATAGGCTTTTTTCGGCCGGACTTTCTTGACCTTCTTTATAAAAAACCTAAGTTAGGCATAAAAGTTCTCCTTGCTCTGGCTAAAGTCGTCGGTGAAAGATTGCGTCGGACTAACGAATTATTAGCTCAAATCCAGCAAAAAAAGGATGTTTCCGGCAGTGGATAATTACGCATATCAGCTCTACTCGCAAATAATGAAAACGTTCTGGCGAGTTTTTCTGATCCTTCTTGGAATAGCTTTTTTAATATTTGTATTCCCCTACATCAAAGATGTTCTCATCCTGGTCATTATTGCCTGGCTTCTTTCGGTCCTCCTCAGTCCTCTTGTTAATTTTCTTGAACACAAAGACCTCAAGCGTTCCTGGGCGATCCTTTTTGTCATGGTTCTGATCATTGCTGTTGTCGGCTTCTCATTCAGCTTGATCATACCGGGTATTATTCGTGCTGTAGAATCCTTGACATCCAACCTGCAATCTGGCGCTATTTCTGAGGTCAGCACCAAGATCGAAGTTTTCTTTGAAAAGAATTTCAATAACGCTGAGCTGGCAAGAAATGTGACCGAAAAATTCAATGAGATCGGTGTCAAATTACTCGGAAGTTTAGGAACTTTTTTTAAGAGTGTAGGCTCATTCCTTTCATCAATGGTTATTATTCCCTTCATAACTTTTTTTCTCATTAAAGATGGAAGACGCTTTAACAGGGCTTTTATTTCCAAAGTTCCAAACAAATACTTTGAGCTTTCCTTAAATATTCTTCATAAAGTCGGAAACCAAACCGGCAAATATATTCAAGGTCAGGCCATCGATGCTCTGATTGTCGGTATGCTTTCGGTTCTTGGCTTGTTTATCATTAACCTTGCATTCCATAATCCCATCCCCTATTTTATTTTCATTGGAATGCTGGCCGGGATAGCCAATCTAATACCCTATATAGGACCGGTAGTGGGTGCTGTTCCAGCTCTGGTATTAGCCCTATTCAGCAACCCCCCAAACCTGGGGATGGTTCTTTTGTGGATTGTCATCGTTTTTGTAATCGTACAGGCTATTGACAATGCTTTTATTTCGCCGATGGTGGTCTCAAAGAGCGTTAATATGCACCCCTTAACAGTGGTTGTGGTCGTCATTATCGGCGGAAACATAGCTGGTCTGATAGGGATGCTTTTCGCAGTTCCATTTACCGGAATTATCAAAGTTTCATCTTCTCAGGTTATTTGGGGATTAAAAAACTACAGGTTAGATTTTTCTCCCAGATATGAAGAGACATTTCCAGTAAAATCAGGGTGAAAAGAGAATCAATAATATGAAGCTTGAATTTTGGGGAGTAAGAGGAACGACTCCAGTCTCCGGAAAAGACAAAAATAAATACGGAGGCTATACCCTCTGCACCAGTGTGTTCACTTCAGAAGGAGAATGGCTCATTATCGACGCAGGAACAGGGCTAAAAAAGCTCGGGGACTGTCTACTCAGTCAAGGAGGAGAAGAACCACTGAATCTCCATATCCTTCTCACACATTTTCATCTTGACCATATCATAGGTATTCCTTTTTTTACTCCGCTCTATTCTCCAAAAATAACATTAAACTTCTATGCAACATGTAGTCCTGAAGAAACAGAAAAGTACTTAAGCGGCCTGATGACCGGCAGATATTTCCCTCTAGATTTCAAGAAAACACCTTCCATAAAAACATATAATGAAATTCCTGAAGAAGACTTCCATATCGGAAAAACCCGTATATCTCACTGTCCCCTTCATCATCCCCAGGGTAATGTGGGATTCAAGATCCAGGAGGACAATAAACAGATCGTTTACGCCACGGATACAGAACATCCAGAAAAGGGATTAGATAAAAGACTTGTCTCTTTTGCTCAGGAAGCCGATATCCTCATCTATGATGCGATGTATACCCCGGAAGAGTATGAATCAGGAAGACGAGGATGGGGACACAGCACCTGGCTTGAAGGAACAAAAATAGCCAGAGAAGCCAGAGTTCGCGAGCTCTATCTTTCTCATTTTAATCCCGACCATTCTGATGAGCAGATTGATGAAATTATTGCTCTGGCTTGCGAAAAATTCCCTCAAACACAGGGAGCCAGAGAGGAAGTCAAGCCGGTTTTATAAGAGATTTTAGAAAGCGCAGGTTTACCCTTTTATTATTTTTTTGTTTTCTTTTTTTTCTTTTTATCTTCAGCAAGCATGAATTCCACAGCTTTCCTTGTTTCAAAATAAATCTTTGATAATATTCTGTGCATTTCATCTCTTTCAATTTTATCCTGAATATAATTTTTTGACAGTTTGGAAATTTCTTGAGCTGCTATACCTACTTTATAATCCGGATAAACGGAAGCTACTCCAGACAAGATCGAGTAACATATTTCAGCTCTAATTACTTCAGAAAAACTCATATCATATTTGTCTACTAGATGTTTGATATATTCCTCCAGCCAATCTGGAAGAAGAACCTGATATCTTTTAAGCACTTATGCCTCCTTGAAAACATGCTATAATAGCAGATATTTCAAAAAAAACAAGAACTTATTCATAAAATATTCCGACACCTGCTTAATTATGGATATGGACGAGTAGCGAAAAATGATGCTTTAATAGAGGAAAAGATGGCGCGCCTGGCAGGATTCGAACCTACGACCTAGGGATTAGGAATCCCTCGCTCTATCCATGCTGAGCTACAGGCGCACTGTGAGACTATTTGCTCATTTAAAACTATAGCTTAAAGTTCTCTGCTTTTCAATTATGAGATTGCCGCGTCGCTTCGGCATTGAAAAAAGGGACAGGCAACTTTTTTGGAAAAAAGTAGCCTGTCCCCTTTTTCGTACGGATTGCTTACTATCGATTACTTTTCGTCGCGGCTAATTTTTATAAGTTTTTCTTTTACAAGACAATTCCTTTTGACCGGTTTATCGTTCTTTATGGCGATATAGAGCGCTTTGTAGGAACCAACAATAACGCTCAATTTTCTGGCGCGGGTAAGGGCTGTGTAAAATAAATTTCTTTGAAGCATAATGTAATGCTGGGTCAGAAGAGGCATGACCACTGCCTGGTACTCACTGCCCTGCGATTTATGAACTGAGATAGCATAAGCAATCGTGATATCATCCATCTCATTCCTTTCGTAGACCAGCGTTCTTCCGTAAAATTCCACACCTACTCTGTAGCTGTTCCTATCAACATAGGCAACCATCCCGATATCTCCGTTAAAGACTTCTTTCTCATAATTGTTTCTGACCTGCATCACTTTATCGTGCTCTCTTATCTCCCGGTTCCCGAATTTAAGCCCCTCTCGATTAGGATTGAGCCTTTGCTGTAACTCTTTATTCAAATTATCGACTCCGATAAGACCCCTGTACATGGGGCTTATAACCTGGATTTGAGCGGAAAGTGGCTGCAGATTAAGCTTCTCAGGAATACGGGAGGTGCAAAGGCTCATTATTGTCTTGAAAACCTTCTGTTCATCGTCCTGACGAATAAAATAAAAATCAGCGTCTTTCTCACCCTTGGGAGGATATATCAACGATTCTCCCCGGTTTATTCGATGGGCGTTAAGCACGATAAGGCTGTCCTTTTCCTGACGAAAGATCTCATCCAGCCTCACCACCTCCACCCTTTGCGATTCAATGAAATCATGAAGCAGATTCCCCGGCCCGACAGAGGGCAACTGGTCTTTATCTCCGACCAGAATAAGACGCATCCAGGATGGGACTGCCTTTATCAAATAATACATGAGGGGCAGGTCCACCATAGAAAATTCATCGATGATTAAAGCATCGCCGGAAAGGGGGCAATTCTCACCGCGTCTGAAGGTTCCGAGTTTGGGATTATATTCTAATATACGATGAATTGTCTTTGCCTCGCTTTGTGTGGCTTCAAACAACCTCTTCGCTGCTCTTCCTGTTGGGGCTGCCAGAAGCACGTCTTTCCCCCACTTATGGAAAATACCAACAACAGCTTTGATAATGGTTGTTTTACCTGTTCCAGGTCCTCCGGTTATAACCAATATTTTCTTTTGAAAACACTCTTTCACGGCAAGCTTTTGCTTTGAGGAAAATTGGAGAGACAATTCCTCCTCTTCATCTGAGACGGCTTGATCCAGGTTAAAATCGGGAGTGAGAAAAGGAAAAGCCCCCAATCTATGAATAGTCTGGACGACTTCCTCCTGAGCTTTATAGAAGAATGGGAGGTAAACAGCATTATCCGAATCAAACTCTTCGATAACGGCTGCCTTCTGCTTCTTAAGCTCTTCTATGGCTTGCTTTATTTTTTCTTTTTCGACTTCCAGTTCCTTCATGCAATTATTTTCCAAGTCCTTCTGAAAGGAAAAAACATGCCCCTGTTCCGTATCTTTTTCCAAGAGATAGCGGATATAGGCTTTTATCCTTTCAGACGAGGTAGGGCTCACTCCCAATTTCAAAGCCATCTGGTCAGCGGTCTTAAAGCCGATCCCCCAAATATCAAGGCAGACTTGATAAGGATTTGACTTCAAGACATGAAAAGCTTTCTCTCCGTAATGGTGGTAAATCTTTGTAGCGAGATTGGTGGAAATATTATGCTCCTGCAGAAATATGATGAGCTCTCTTATTCTTTCATGCTCGGCCCATGACTTTTTTATCTCTCTCAATTTAACGCGACCCACTCCTTCGACTTCCTGCAGTTTTTCAGGGTTCTCGGAAAGAATGTCTATGGTTTGAATCCCGAATCTTTTAATAATCCTCCGGGCCAGGACAGGCCCGATCCCCCTGATCAATCCGGAAGAGAGAAACTTCTCGATTCCCTTGACCGAGGCAGGCAAAATAGGGATGAAATTTTCCACCCTGAACTGCTGTCCAAACCTGGGATTGATTTCCCACTTCCCTTTTATCTTCAGTGTTTCGCCAGGTGATAGAGGTGGAAACGAACCAACCACTGTCAGAGATTCCCCATGTTCAGTAACAAATTTACAAACTGTATATCCTGTTTCAGAACTGTAGTAGACTATACGATCTATGGTGCCTTTAAAAGAGTCCATTAAAATCTCACTTTTCGCTTTTTATCACAATCCTCACGATATCTCCATTTTTAATTTTCAACTGATTGCTGGCATTGCTTGCCCTGGAAGCAATCTCAATCAATCCCAGGCTGCCAACAAGGAAAAGAAGCTCTCCTTTCTTCGCAGAAGAGTAACTCTTCCTGAAAGAAGATATCTCACGCCCTCCAGCATAGAGGCTGAATTTCTTCTTAATCCTTCTTTCTCCTGAAAGGTCTAACATTCTCTCCGGTATGTTGGTTATCAAATTACCAAATTTGTCTGTATAAAGGACTTGGCCGGTTATCTCATTTCCCTTTGCCTGCGGCTTGTGCACGTCATGACTTTCATACGAAGTCACTTCAGGTCCAAACTCTACACAAGGGATGCCTTTTGAAAGCCAGGCCGCGGCAGGAGCCATTTTGTCCCGTCCTTCAAAAGTATGGCTTACCTCAGGGAGAAAGTACTTTTTCTTTGTTACTTCCCTTATCTGTGTGATATTTTCTTCTTCCAAGATATGGCTTAATATCCCGTTATCAGGGGCGATAAAAAAATATTTTTTTGTCTCAACCAGGAGTATCTTCCTGGAAGAGCCAACTCCGGGATCAACAATAACGAGAAAAATTGTCTTTGTGGGAAAATATTTAAAACAAGAATAGAGGATGAAGCCTCCAGCCATAATATCAAATGAAGGAATGCGGTGGGTGATATCGAGTATTCTGGCCAAAGGATTGATTTTAAGGATCACACCTTTGAGCGAGGGAACAAAAAAATCATCTTCCCCAAAATCTGTCAGCAAAGAAATAACACGATGTTTCACTCTTCATTATATTATTCAAATACTTCACTTCGGTCAACTCAATGATAATTCTGGGAATACATAAGAAAAAGGGGACAGGCAACTTTTTAAGAAAAAAGTAGCCTGTCCCCTTTTTCTTTATCCTTTTCAATCGTCATTCCCGCGTAGGCAGA
>JAGLWV010000109.1 GCA_023133225.1 Candidatus Aminicenantota bacterium
GACATTATTTATGCAGGTGTCAATAATTGGGAGATGAACCCTATTTATTATCCGCAGATAGCGATCGATTTTGTCTTTCATTTCTAGATCTGTGA
Organism: Candidatus Aminicenantota bacterium; assembly: GCA_023133225.1. Lineage (GTDB taxonomy): Bacteria > Acidobacteriota > Aminicenantia > Aminicenantales > Aminicenantaceae > JAGLWV01. The sequence goes on from JAGLWV010000109.1 coordinate 96, forward strand.
CTTTTAGATAAATCCTCTCAAAAATCTCCTTGGCTTTGCTGTATTCGTTATTTTTGAAATAGGCAACAGCAAGATTGAAGCTAATGCTGACATCTTTGTCTCTTCCTTCAGGTGTAAGCCTATCAAGTGCCCGCAAGTAGCTGTCAATCGCCTCTGGAAGTCTGTTTAGCCTTTCGAGGATGTTCCCTTTGAGGTTATATGCCATTGTAAAATTGCCGTATATTTTTAAGGCTTCCTCAACATAAACAAGGGCTTCCTTTAGCTTCTCTTTCGTTATATACAATTTTGCTAGATTATAGAAAGGGAGATGCCTCGATTTGAATTTTGCATCTCCAATAGCCATTCTATATTCTCTTTCAGCTTGATCGATAAATCCCATCTCCTGGTAAACTGTTCCAAGAAAGTTGTGTGCCTCGGTTAAGGATGGATTGACTCTAATACAAGTCTTGTAATAATTAATCGATTGCTCAAAGTCCCCTTTCATTGAGTAGGCCAGGCCGAGAGAGCATAGAGCGAGATCGTAGTCAGGCTTGAGAGTCAAAGAGGCCTTAAAATATTTAATCGCTTCTTCGATGTTCCCTTCATTTAGAAAAAAATTGCCCATGTTGTACTGGTAGATTGGATCTTTTTTTCTTTCTTCCTGGAGTTTTTTCTGGGGAGACGCACAGAAAATCAAACTCAGGCTTAATAAAAAGATTATCCCTGATTTGTATCTCATTTTCTTACTCCTTTTCGATTCTATACTCACTTTTTAGTTTTCTTGACATCAGGTATTGAAGGGCTGCTCTGGGATCTTTCCCCTTGTAGAGTACCTGATATATTTGCTCGCAGATAGGCATTTCCACCTTCTCGCTGTTTTCCAGTTGATGGACAGAGAGAGTTGTTGTCACTCCTTCGGCGACCATTTTCATTGTGGAGATGATATCATCCAACGCTTTTCCTTTCCCGAGCTCACAGCCGACAAAGCGGTTGCGGCTCAATTTCCCCGTGCAGGTGAGAATGAGGTCACCAATGCCGGCTAATCCGGCAAATGTTTCCATCCTTGCTCCTAATTTCAGCCCGAGCCTTGTCATTTCAGCCATTCCTCTTGTTACTAAGGCGGCAACTGTGTTGCTGCTGTATTGGAAAGCATCTGAAATTCCAGCTGCTATGGCGATAACGTTTTTAACCGCTCCTGCAAGTTCTACGCCGATTACATCGTACGATGTGTATGCACGGAAGGTAGGACATGAAATTAAATGCTGTGCTTTTTTTGCCAGATTCTGTTTTTCTGAAGCCAGAACAACTGCGGTAGGATTCTCTTCGGCAACTTCCCTTGCAAAACTGGGACCAGAAAGGACAGCGATTTTCGGAATAAAGAAGGGAGAAAAAACTTCTTCCATAACTTCGCTCATTCTTTTTAATGTTCCTTCTTCTATTCCCTTTGTAAGGCTGACGATTATATGCCTGGAGGAGAGATGAGGAGCGAGCTGTTCGTAGATATTTCGACAGAATTGGGAAGGAACTGCAATAAAAACTATTTCTGTAGAGGAAACAGCATCCTTAATATTATGGAAAAATGTAACGGTGGAGGGAAAAGTAAACCCGGGCAAGAATGTTTTGTTTTCTTTACAGCGTGCTGTTTCTTCATAAACATCCCTCTCTCTTATCCACAGATTGGTTTGGATGTCCAGCCGTCCAAGATGGCGGGCAAAAGCGCTTCCCCAGGTTCCACCTCCAATCACACTTGCTTTCATCTGGCTTTCTCTCCTAATTTTCTTTCGGTGCCTTTGATAAGCCTCTTGATGTTGCTCCGGTGCTGGAACATGATTAAATGGAAAAGGGCAAGGCTCAAATAAAGAATGCCACCTTCTTCTTTAAAAAGAAAGATAAAGAGAGGGTAACTCAAAGCGGCAAAAAGAGAGCCCAGGGATACATAACGGCTAATGGCAATAACAATTAAAAAAATAACCAGGCTGAGGAGAGCAGGCTTGAAAGCTAAAGCAGCGTAGACGCCGAATGTTGTTGCCAGTCCTTTTCCTCCCCGGAACTTGATATAGACAGGAAAACAGTGGCCTAGCACTGCTAAAAAGGCGCAGATCAAGGCGAGGGGTTTATCTTGAAAAAGTTTTAATGCTAGGAAAACGGGGAGATATCCTTTGAGAAGATCTATCACAATGACCGGAAGAGCAAATCTCCAGCCTAAAAGGCGGAAGACATTGGTAGCCCCTGTAGCCTGACTTCCAAAAGTGCGGATATCTTTTTTCTTTCTGAGATAAAAGAAAATATATCCGGAGGGGAAGGATCCAAGAAGATAGGAAAAAACGGCAAAGAGTATTTTCATTTTAGCTCAAACTCGGAAAGAATAGAGTATTCAGCTCCGGTAGGTTTTAGTTTACTCTGGAAAAAGGTGATTTTTTCCACTTTCATCTCTCCAAAAATTCTTTCCCTGTATTTTTCGAGAAGAAGAAGGGTTTGTCTGAGGTTGGAAAAAACTTTGACTCTTCCCAGTGTGAGATGGGGATGAAATTTTCGGCTCTCTCTGGGAAAACTTAGTTTTTCAAGCTCTGCTTCTATCTGATATTGAAGAGCTTTTAACGTTTCCTCTTCTTCAATTCCAATCCAGAGCACCCTTGGATTATTTGACCTGGGGGGGAATGTTCCTGTTCCTTTCAATTTCAGGACAAATGGTTCGAATTTTTCTGAAATATTTTTTAAGGCTTTTTCTATCAGCGAGATTTTTTCATTTCCGATATCGCCCAGGAATTTAATTGTAAGATGCATCCCTTCTTTTTTGATCCATCTGATTTTTTTATGTTCTTTATCCATCTCATCCAGTTCCTCGATGAGTCGAGAGAGAACTTTTTTTATCTCCTGACTCAGGTCAATGGCGATGAACGTTCTCACACTATACCTCTTTTCTTTTTTTGCTCTTAAGGAGATGCCTGCGTATCATGTCCAGGGCTTTTTGGCTGGACTGGAATTTAATGGTTTCTCGATTTCCTAAAAAGAGATTCTTTGAAACTTCCGATTCCTCATTCCAGGCCAGTGCGATATAGACAAGACCTACCGGTTTTTCGGAGGTCCCGCCTGTTGGACCGGCTATTCCTGTAATAGATAGACCGTAACTTGATTGAGATTTCCTCCTGACACCTTCTGCCATGGCCTGAGCGATCTGAGGGCTGACAGCTCCGTGTTTTTCAAGTAATTCACGGGAAACATCCAGGAGAATTATTTTTGCCTCATTACTGTATACGACCGCACTCAGCATAAAATAATTCGAACTCCCAGGGACATTTGTGATTCTGTGGCCGAGTAAACCCCCGGTGCATGACTCGGCTGTAGCCAGAGTTTTCCGGTTGAGTTCTAGAAGTTCTCCAACAACTTCCTCAAGTTCTTTCCCTGAAGTGGAAAAAACATTCTCTTCAAGTCTTTCGATGATGTTTTTTTCTGACTTTTGTACTCGCTCTTCTGCCTGGACCCGGCTATCTTCAGATTGGCCTGTGATATGGATTTCTATCTGGCCAGGATAGGCAAGAGTCGTAATCCGGAGGTGAGGATCTTCAGGATAGAGGTCTGAGATAAGGTTCTCTATTTTTGATTCAGTCAATCCGGTTATTTTTAAGACTCTGCGAATGGAGTGGCCTTTTTTTAGGCTTTTAAGGCGTGGCCATACCGACGCTTCAAACATAGGTTTGAGTTCGTGAGGAGGGCCTGGAAGAAGGATAATTTTTTTTTCTCCTGTATCAAACCAAAGTCCGGGAGCTGTTCCGTTTTTATTCTCGAGGACTTCGGATCCTTCGATGATGTAGGATTGTTTCTTGTTGACAGGAGGCATGGAGAGTTTCCGGCGTTTGAATCTTTCTTCTATTTTTCGAAGTAATTCTTCGTGGAAGATGAGCTTTTTTTGAAGAACAGAAGCAAAGGCCTCGCGGGTTATATCATCCCTGGTTGGGCCAAGGCCGCCAATAGCGAAAATGAGGTTCGCGCGGGATATGGTCTGTTGAATGCAGAGAACAAGTTCATCCCAGTCATCTCCCACTATTGTCTTATAAGAAATCTCCATTCCGAGGTCGTTCATGCGCTCTGTAAGGTAGAGAGAATTGGTGTCCTGGAAGTGAGGGGTTAGGAGCTCTGAGCCTATTGCCATGATCTCGATCTTACTATTCATTATGGTATTAATTTCAGAAGAAAACAAAGACGGATAATCACTCCTGCGTAAACCGCGGCTACAATGTCATCCATCATGATTCCCCATCCTTTTGGAAGGTTTTCAATTTTCTTTATTGGATAGGGTTTTACGATATCGAAAAGGCGAAAGAGGAGAAAGCTCAGGATAAGAGGAAGCCAGGCTTCTCCCATATGGAAAAGAATAAGAGCCTGACCCATTGCTTCGTCGATCACGATATTTCGTGGATCTTTATTTTTTAAATCTGACGAATATTGAGTTGAAGTAATGGTCCCTATTATAAACAGGAAGAAGAGAAGCATGAGGTAAAAAGGCCAGCTCATTGTGTGGAAATAAAACTTATAGAGAAGAACAACGATCAGGCTTGTTAGTGTTCCGGGAGCAAGGGGAAAATAACCTACGCCAAAGAACGTTGATATGATTTTTGATAGGAGATTCATTTAGGCAATCTTTCCGTATAAATCATATACATCCTGTCCTGTGATTTCAACCTTTTGGATTGTATTGACAGCTTTTTGAAATTTTCCTGGTGCATCAATAAAAATTATGCCATCGACCTCAGGGGCCTGAAATTTTCCACGCCCGATCAATATGTCCGAATTTTCCTTCAGGGTTCCTTCGATCAGGGCATCCATACTCTGATACAGATATTTTTTGTTGTTCTGGTAAGATATCTCTGCTTGAATTTCCATGATTTTTTCTTTTCTTTTCTCTTTTACGCTTTCTTTAACAGGATCTCCGAGAGAAAAAGAGTCTGTTCCTTCTTCTTTCGAATAGGTGAAGACACCTAGATGGTCAAATGTGGCATCTTGAACAAATCTTTTCAGTTCATCGAATTCCTTTTTGCTCTCACCCGGAAAACCAACGATGAGAGATGTGCGGAGGGAGATGTCCGGAAGTTTATTTCTCAATTTTTGGATCAATTTTAGCGCTCTTTTCCCGTCCATTCCTCTTTTCATATTATTTATTATTTTTGGATCGGAGTGCTGAAAGGGGATGTCAAGATAAGAGCAGATTCTTTCCTCCTGCATGATTTCTATGAGAGGATCACTGATTTCTTCGGGATAACCATACAGGATCCGTATCCATTTGATTTCCTTTATCTTTAAAAGTTCTCGAAGGAGCAGGAACAAGCCATTATCCACATCCTGGTCACGTCCAAAGTATGTCGTGTCCTGGGAAATGAGGTTTATTTCCTTAACTCCCTGGGATGAGAGCTCTTCTGTTTCCTTTAGAATAGAAGAAATGGAGCGTGAACGGTAAGGTCCTTTGATTAAAGGAATGGCGCAGAAGGAGCACTGATGGGAGCATCCTTCAGATATCTTGACATAGGTCCAGACCGGAGGAGTCTGGAGGTGACGGGGAGATGTGTGGTCATAGAGGAAACAGCCTTCGGATTTTTGAAATGGCTTTCCCTCTACTGTCTGAACGATTTTATCGTAATCGTTAACACCCAACCAGGCGTCGATTTCAGGGTATTTTTCTTTGAGAGAATCTAAATATCTCTCAATATAGCACCCCACAGCAATGACTTTTTTTCCCTTTTGCTTTCTTTTAAGGGCAACGGCTTCTCTCAAGGCGCTTCGCGCTTCCCGTCTGGCAGGCTCTATAAAACCGCATGTGTTGAGTATGATGATATCCGCATCTTTGGGGCCCTGGACAAAAGAATAACCAGCTCTCTCCAGGTAGCCCAGCATGACTTCGCTGTCCACCAGGTTTTTCGCACAGCCATAGCTGATAAGAGCTACTTTTTTCATGTTTATTAGATTGTAAAACTTAAGCGATTATTAGTAAACAATAAAAGAGCACTTGGGAAAAATTATGGATAGATGCGGTAGAGGAGGCGGGGAAAAGGGATGGTTTCCCTGATATGTTTTATGCCACAAATCCAGGAAAGAGTTCTCTCTATGCCCAGCCCGAATCCAGAGTGGGGGACAGAGCCATATTTTCTTAAATCAAGGTACCACTCGTAGGCTTCCCGGGGAAGTTTATATTCTTTAATTTTTTTCTCAAGAAGATCGAGGTCGTGGATTCTCTGTCCGCCTCCAATGAGTTCTCCGTATCCTTCTGAGGCGAGAACATCAACTCCCAGGGCTAGATCCGGATGTTTTTCATCAGGCTGCATATAGAAAGCCTTAATTTTTGCAGGAAAACGGGTTATGCATACGGGAATATCATAGATTTCAGACATAAGAGTTTCTTCAGGTGAGCCAAAATCATCGCCCCATTCCATCTTGGAGCCTTTTTCCTTGAGCATCTTTTGAGCTTCATCATAGGTGACGCTTGGAAAGGGTTTTTTCACCCGTTTGAGGGATGTGGTGTCTCTTTCCAGGATTTCAAGCTCTTTTTTGTTCTTTTCAAGAGCCCGTTCGGTGATGTAAACAACGAGATCTTCTGCCAGCTCAATGATATCATCCAGTGTAGCAAAGGCTACTTCAGGTTCGACCATCCAGAATTCAATCAGGTGTTTTCTTGTTTTTGATTTCTCCGCCCTGAAAGTGGGACCGAAACAATACACCTTGCCAAATGCCATGGCTGTTGCTTCGTTGTAAAGCTGGCCGCTCTGACTCAAAAAAGCTTTCTGATCAAAGTATTCTGTTTCGAAAAGGGTTGTCGTCCCTTCGCATGCACTCGGTGTTAAAATCGGTGTATCCATTAGACGGAAGCCTCTCCCGTCAAAAAAGTCGCGTATAGACTTTATGAGCTCGGCCCTGACTTGAAGCACAGCATTTTGCTTTTGTGAACGAAGCCAGAGGTGGCGGTGTTCCATGAGGAAAGGAATGCCGTGCTCTTTTGGAGTAATAGGGTATTCCTGAGCAATCTGGATGATTTCTAAATCTTCTATGTTTAGTTCATGACCTCCGGGGGCTCTCTTCTCTTCTTTAACCCGTCCACGGACTATGAGAGAGGATTCCTGAGTCAGGGCGTCAAATTTCTTAAAAAGTGGGCTTTCTCTTTCTGAGCTGAAGATCGTTCCCTGGATAACTCCCGTTCCGTCCCTTATAAGGAGGAAGCGAACTTTTCCGCTTGAGCGTTTGTTATAAAGCCATCCTCTGATTTCGACTTCTTTGTTTTTGTAACCGGCAATGTCTTCGATATATACCCACTTCATAACTCGGAAATTATAAGAGATAAAAAAAATTAGGTCAATCTATTTAGGCTTTTATTAAGCCTCTCCATTTCCATCGTTAAGAGAGAGAGCATTGGGGGATGTTTTCGCTCCACCTTGAGCCTTTCAGCTCCAACCGTTTTCGTAGCAGGTCTCATACATAGCCACAATATTCTCCGGAGGGCTAACGGATTGAATGTTGTGGCACGGAGCAAGGATATAGCCGCCTCCTTCTCCCAGAATACGAAGGTTATCCACTACTTCCTTTTTTATCTCATCGATTGAACCGAAGGGAAGGGTGTGCTGGTTATGCATTGCTCCATGAAAGACAACTTTGTCACCAAAATCCTGTTTGAGTTCTTTACGCTCCATACCTTTGCAGCGCCACTGGATGGGATTCAAGATATCGATTCCAGCCTCTATCATATCTGGGATAATCTTTCGGATACTTCCATCATTGTGGTGGAAAACGAAAGCCCCTGCCTGATGCACCAATTTTATCATGCGTTTCATACGCGGGAGGAGGAACTCATGAATGTGGGCCGGTGAAAACAGAAGGTCATTCTGTGCGCCCATATCCTCAGCAACGTAAGAAAGCATCACTTTTTTGGGAATCTGTTCGTATATGCGCTGCATATCTTCAAAGGCCAGATGAAAGAATTTTTCCAGGCAATAATGGACTATCTCCGGATTTAGTGCCAAATCCGTGTAAGCCAATTCCTCTCCGCGAAGTTTCTTATAGATCAGGAATGGCTCATAATGTCCTCCCCGGATAGGAAACATTTCGTTTCCCTTGACCTGTTTTTTTATAGTGCTGTAATCCCACCAGTCTGTTTTTGGCCAGGTGTAATGCTTTTCGATCTCTTCAACAGATTTGAAGTTAGACAGGGGATGAGAGAAACATTCATCATACTCTCCGGTTCCATAATTCACTTTCTTGTACCTGCATCCAAATACATCCTGATGTACCGGAATCGTCGGGCCGGCATAATAAGGCTTCACTTCTACGACAGAGTCGATATGAAGCTTATCAAACATCTCCTTCTCGCTTCCACATCCAAGATGCTCCATAAGTTTGCGTGTGGCTTCAGGCGTGGCCCAGTAGTCCATGGGAATGCGGTCGGGTTTTTGGCGCTTGAGGACGGCCAGCCACCGTTCGCGAGGGGTCATCGTCTCAAGGGGCATGGGAATTCTTCCTTAGGCTTTTTTTTAAATATATAACACAATAATGAAGAATTAGAAACAATAAATGGGATAGATGAGCCACCTGCAGGCGATTGACAGGATGTGTGTTGTGTGATAATTGAGATTTTATGACAAAGGTATGGAGAAGATTTTCATTATGAGTTCGTATTATTTTAATCGCCGCGATTTTATAAAAGCCGCCAGCATGACTGTGGTATCGCTGGCAGTTCCAGCATGCACGAGAATATCTCATCGCCTTGATAAACTAAATTTTGTTTTCATACTTGTCGATGACATGGGCTGGACGGATGCTGGCTGCTGCGGGAGCCGTTTCTATGAGACGCCGAATATCGACCGTCTGGCTGCTGAAGGCATGAGGTTTACCGATGCCTATGCATCCTGTGCTGTCTGCTCCCCAACGCGAGCTTCGATAATGACAGGACGCTATCCTGCCCGCATCGGAATAACAGACTGGATCCGGGCTGGCTTCCAGGGAGGAAAGGTTCCTCCAGATAGAAAGAATCCAAGTGGCTATGCCGGCGGCAAGAACAGAAAACTGCTCTGTCCGCGCAACCATAAATGGTTGGAACTCGATGACATCACCATTCCCGAAGCACTCAAAAATGAGGGATATACCTCCTGTTTTATCGGGAAATGGCACCTTGGTTTTGAAGATTGGTATCCTGACAAGCAAGGTTTTGATTTCAACATCGGTGGCTGTGACTATGGCCAGCCGCCCAGCTACTTTGATCCCTACTACAGAAAAGGGCACGAGGGGATTCCCACCCTCAGTCCTCGCCAGAAAGGCGAGTACCTGACCGACCGTGAAGGCGACGAGGCAGTCCGCTTCATCAGGAATCATCGGAATAAGCCCTTTTTTCTGTATTTGTCCAATTATGCTGTGCACACACCGCTCCAGGGAAAGAAAGAGTTGATTGAAAAATATAAGGCAAAAAAGCCTACCAATCAGAAAAATCCGGTATATGCAGCCATGTTGGAGAGCGTTGACCAGGCTGTGGGTAAAGTCATGTCCGAACTCAACGCATTGAATCTGATAGACAACACAGTCATCATTTTTACATCTGATAACGGCGGCTATCTAAGGGCGACAGATAATGCTCCCCTCCGTTCAGGCAAAGGCTATCCTTACGAGGGTGGAATCCGTGTTCCGCTTATCATACGCTGGCCTGACGTTGTTAAGGCCGGATCAGTTTGTCACGTACCTGTGACGAGTGTTGATTTTTTCCCTACTATTTGTGAGGCGGTCGGTGTTCCATTGCCTGCAGGCAGGGCTAATGATGGCCTGAGCCTTGTACCATTGCTGAAACAGGCCGGTCCTCTCAACCGGGATGCGATCTTCTGGCATTTTCCTCATTACCGAGGGAGGATCGTGCCCTACAGTATTGTCCGCTGCGGCGATTGGAAGCTTATCAAACGTTATGAGGGCGCAGCCTTCGAGCTGTTTAATCTTAAGAATGACCTTTCCGAAAAAAATGATCGGTCCGCTGAACACCCTGAAAAAGTCAAAGAACTTGACTCGAAGCTCACGGCTTGGCTCAAGGCCACCAATGCCAGGCTTCCGAAGACTAATCCTGAATATGATCCGACATGGTCTCCTCCAAAAAAGAAAAAGAAGAAATAAGGCAGCAAAAGAGATAAGGAGATGCCTTTCCGCCAAAAGCAACTCAATTCGGTACTGGTGAAGCCTGCAGGGCCGGATTGCAACATGGGCTGTACATATTGTTTTTATCTGGAGAAGAATACATTATTTCCAGAATCAAAAATTCACCGTATGAGCGAAGATGTCCTGGAAGAAATGATCAAACAGGTTATGTCCCAGGCTGGACAGGAGGTCTCTTTTGCTTGGCAGGGTGGAGAGCCGACACTTATGGGATTGGCATTTTTTGAGAAAGCGGTTGAGCTGCAGCAGAAATATGGCCGCGGACAGTCGGTTGGGAATGGATTTCAGACCAATGGTATAGTCATTGACAAAAACTGGATTCAATTTTTTAAAGAATATAAATTTTTAATAGGATTATCTCTGGATGGTCCTGAGCATATTCATAACCGGTATCGCCATTTACGCGGTGGTGAAGGATCGTGGTCGCGGGTTGTAGACTGCGCTAAATTCATGCTTGATGAAGGTGTGGCCGTAAACGCTCTTACGGTCGTGACAGACTATTCTGCGCAGTTTCCGGAAGAAATGTATAGCTTTCATAAAGAACTCGGTCTGAGCTACATGCAATTCATACCATGCGTGGAGACAGATCCAAAGAATCCTAATAAGGCTGCACCATTTTCGGTTTCCTCTGAGAAATACGGAGAGTTCTTATGCAGAATGTTTGATCTGTGGCAGTCTGATTTTGAAAAGAATACTCCGGCAACGTTTGTCCGATTTTTCGATTCGGTTTTTTATTCCTACGTGGGATTAGAGCCTCCTGAATGTACCTTGTTAAAGACCTGTGGAGTGTATGTTGTTATCGAGCATAACGGTGATGTGTATTCCTGCGATTTTTTTGTAGAGCCCGAATGGAAGCTTGGAAATATCATGCAGGATAAGTTGATCTACATGCTCAATTCGGATAGACAAAGAGAATTCGGCCAGTCGAAAGCATGCCTCCCTGAACCCTGCAAAAAGTGTGTTTGGCTGAAATATTGCCGTGGGGGATGCATGAAAGATCGTATTCGAGATCCACAGGATAAGAATCTCAACCATTTTTGTGGGTCTTTCAAGATGTTTTTCAAACATGCTGATGATCGGTTACAAAGATTGGCAGCAGAGTGGAAAAGTCATCAAGCTTCGGTCCGGGAGGAAGAGCTTCAGGGCCAGTCAGAATTTTTGAAAGAAAAAAAAGTGGGGAGGAATGATCCCTGTCCTTGTGGCAGCGGCCTAAAATACAAGAAGTGTTGCGGAGGCTCAGGCTAAGTGGCTCGGAAAGGCTAAATCTTCAAAGTCGCTTCCTCCATCCCCTCAGATTCATCCGCTTCCAGGAAATTCATTTGGTTCTCATTAGTTAAAAGACCAGGTGCTCATTATTTTGATGATCTGAGTTACACACAAGTGGCATTTTTTTTATTTCACTTCTGTTGGGAAAGTTTGTATAATTTCTTATCTTTATTTGTGATATTTTAGCCTGTAAGAAAGCTCGATAAATGAATTGGATGATGTGAGGAGGGAAGTGAGCGAAATTCTCAAGAGAATTGCTGTATGTGTGGAAAGAGGTAAAGTCGATGCCCGGTCTTTCCATCCTCCTGAAATGGAAGGCCAAGATGGAGCTGATGAATTAACCGGAAAGGCGTTGGAAAAAGGGATTTCTCCTAACGATATTTTAACCAAAGGCCTGATTGCCGGGATGCAAAGAGTCGGGGAAAAATTCAGGGATAATACCATATATCTTCCCGATGTTTTAGTGTCAGCAAAGTCCATGTCGGTAAGCATGGAACACCTGAGCCCATTTTTCAATTCAGGTGTCATTAAACACAAAGGGAAAATTGTGATGGGGACGGTTGCCGGGGATCTGCATGATATCGGTAAAGAAATCGTAGCTATGTTTTTTGAAGGCGGGGGTTGGAAAATTATCGACCTGGGCGTCGACGTTTCAGCAGAAAAATTCAACCAGGCAATCAAAGAACACAAACCTTTTGCTGTAGGCCTCAGTGCCCTTTTGACTACGACCATGATAAGTATGGAAAGCATCGCTAAAGAGATTAAAACAGAAGTTCCTGATGTCAAGGTAATCGTCGGAGGTGCGCCTGTTACGAAAGATTTTGCGGATAGGATTGGGGCTGATGCTTACTCTTCCGGTCCTCAAGGTGCACTGGATTACCTGAATATGAGCTGCCCAGGAGATTATTCATGAATGGAGAAATCATTCCTAACTAAAGGCTATCAGACAAAACAGAATGGCTCTTGTATTTCATCCAGTCTACTCCATACCGAAATTAGTAAAACTTGAAATATATCAAAATATTTTTAGATAATAAAGAGAATTTATGTCTCTATTATTATGGTAGTTTAATTCAAAAGCTATATGTTTGGTGAGTGTAGTAAGGATGAGAAAGGCCGTAATTCTATTTAAGACATTACTCACCCTAGAAAAACGGGTGACGAAGACTCCAAGTAAAATAACCTACTATACTTTTCAAATTTTCAAACTGCTTTTATGCGGATTTCTGTCTTTTTTAATAATTGAAGAAGAGGTGAAAAGCCTAGAAGATTTAAATGTTATTATCGATGTTTATTTATTTTTGATTCTTTTTCTTACATTTATTGAGAGGTTGGTGAAATATGTCTCGAAAACTGAAATTAGTTTAGAAAAAATAAATCATTTGCCTATTGGCAAAAAAGAGATCTATTTTAGTTTCCTCCTTGCTGATTTGTTGAGCTTTAGAAATCTTGCTTATTTTTTTATGTTAGGCATAATTTTTAGATTCTTAATTGTAAACTATGGATTTTATGCAATATTTTCTATTTTTTTTCTTTTTGCTTTTTATATTTCTATTTTGATCTGGATAAGAGATTTAATAATTATTTTAGATAATTTTTTTTCCAAAAGAAAAATAAAAAATGCCTTAGGCGCTATTTTGGGCATTTTAGCTTCTTCTTTTATAATATTATCTTTTATAGGTGAACGGATGGATCTTGAGTCTAATCCTCAAAAAATTATAGCTGTATTCAGCTACTTGCCATTTGGATGGGCAGGAAATGGGATTATTAGTTTGATTTCTCAATCAATAGGGCAAGGATTAATCTACCTTCTTTTACTTTTGAGTTTTGCTCTGGCAGGTGTAAAAATTGGTGTGGTTTTAGTAAAAAAGAAAAAATTTGGATAATAATAAGAATGAGAATAAAGAAAGTCGGAATTTTTTATTTAAGAGAAATTAAATATTTATTGAGAGATAATTCTTTGAGAATTTCATTTTTAACACCAATTCTTATTACTGCATTATCCCTATGGACAGGAGGAGGAAAAAGACTTATTTTTGGGTTCAATATATTTCATATTTTGATCATGATACTTTTGGTGGATGCTGAAATTTATACTAATCAATTCTCCAGTATTAAAGAAGAGTTTAGAATCTATCTTTTATTTCCTTTTTCAAGACTGAGTTTAATCATTAGTAAAAATTTATTTTCCTTATCTTTTGTCTTATTGCAATTTATAATAATTTCCTCAGGATTATTAGTTCTCGGACTCTTTGAAATAAGAATATTCGTAAAAGCAATAATCTATTTTGTATTAACATTTCCTCTTCTTATGGGTTTTGGGAATCTAATTTCTATCTATTTTCCTAGAGGATTTATAGAAGATAGAAAAAGACAACCTTTTTTCTCTTCGTTTTTCTTGCCAGTTTTATCTTTAATTATCAGCTCAATTCTTTACATGATATTTTCTATTGTTAATTCAATGATTAATAATCCTTATAAATTATTTCTGATTTTTCCATTCGTAATCTTAAGCTTGGGAATATATTATTCTCTATTAAAATGTTCTGTCGATTTGGTATGGAAGAGAAGATTCTATATTTTAAATAGATTATGAGGTGATTTTATGAATGCCATAGAATTGATAAATTTGCAAAAAGAATTTAAAAAGGAAGCTGTTGTAAAGAACTTAAATTTGAATGTCAGAAAAGGTGCATTTTTTGGCTTTTTAGGACCAAACGGAGCGGGAAAAACAGTAACAATTAATATGATGGTGGGATTATTGAAACCAACCTCAGGGAAGATAAATTTACTTGGATTTGACATTGATAAAGACGAGATTGAACATAAACGAAAAATAGGAATTGTTTTAGATAGGCCACTTTTCTTTGAGAGGCTAACTGGAAAAGAGTATCTTCATTTTGTTGGTAGAATGTATGATTTAGAAAAGAGAACAGTAGAATCAAGGACTGAAGAATTATTAGAATTTTTTAAACTCCAGGGTAAAAAAAATAAATTTCTTGAAACATACTCAGCGGGAATGAAAAGAAAAATTTCCTTAGCAGCTACACTCATACATAATCCAGATTTACTAATTTTAGATGAACCTTTTGAAAGTATTGATGCAGCAACGTCAAGGTTAATTCGCAATAATTTAGAACTTATGGTTGAAAAGGGAGCAACAATTTTTTTAACTTCTCATATTCTAGAGATAGTTGAAAAACTTTGTAGTGAAATTGCTATTATTAATATAGGCGAATTAATATTTAAAAGTTCTGCAGAAGAAATTAGAAATGAGATTATTAAAGAAGGATATTCTGATTTGGAAGACCTTTTTCTTAATTTGGTAGTTCCTGATAAAGAAAAAGAGAGTCTATCTTGGTTAGAATAGAAGAAAGGAAAAATAGGAAAAAGAGGACAGGCTGATTTTTAAGTTAAGATTGGAGAGCGAAATAAACCAAATTTATTTTCTTAAAATCTTTTTGTTAAGAAAACAATTTTTTAACTAAGGATGA
>JAGLWV010000011.1 GCA_023133225.1 Candidatus Aminicenantota bacterium
GGAAAAATGAGATTATATGGAAATGAGGCCTGTCCCCATTTTACTATTTTTACTATATCTGAACTGCAAATACCGGAATTTCCTTCAGCAATATTAAATTCTTAATAGATACGATACTTTTAAGGTTATTGAGTATCCTCCCTCTCTCAATAAGCCCGCTGTTTTTGCGCTTTTTTTATAGCTGAGCTGAATAATGTTCCCAGCCCCGAAATAATATCCAATTAGAAAATCAAAATTGTACTGATCATCACGGGTTTAACCTAAGAGCCGCGTGCTCAAAAAAAAGCTTCGCGTCACCTGAAGATGCAAAGCTGTAGCATAAGTCATTCCATCAAATACAGTCTCTCCGGTTTGATCGATAGTCTGCTTTATCCAATCGCTGCTGACCGACCACTCAAAGTAACTGAGAGGCCGCAATGTCACCTCGGTTTCTATCCTTGCCTGGACCCCTGGCTTTATAATTCTCACGATGATTTGAGGGGTAAATGGGAACAAAGATGCTCACTCAGCCAGCGCCGCCGAAAAGAAAATTCTTCCCTTATGAGCTGGCGAGTTTGTTCAGTTCCTCCCAATCTTCGTCCACCTGCTTCTGGAATTTTTCTAAAACCCAGGCGTTCTCTTCCTTGAAGAGATGACGGAACCTGCCCTGTGGTTTAAGCCATTCCAAAACCGGTTTTTTCTCTTTGGGTTTGTAGTTGATCTTGTATTTGCCGTTTTCAACCTCATACAAAGGCCAGACACAGGTGTCAAGAGCTGTCTGAAGCAGCCGAACTCCTAGAGACTCATCATATTTCCATTCGGTCGGACAAACACAGAGAACATTCAGGAATGCCGGGCCCTCGATCTCAAAGGCCTTTTTCGCCTTATTGTATAGATCCTTCCATCTGCCTGGACTGGCTTGAGCAACATAAGGAATGTTATGGGCAACTAAAATTTTTGTTAAATCCTTTCTCCGCTGCAGCTTTCCAGGACTCTGAATTCCTGCTGGAGAAGTTGACGCTGATGCGCCTAATGGAGTTGCCGAAGAACGCTGACCTCCCGTGTTGGCATAGGCATTGTTGTCATAGCATACGTAAACGATATCATGTCCTCTTTCCACCGTCCCGGAGAGAGCCTGGAGTCCGATATCGTAGGTTCCTCCATCACCTCCAACACCTAAGAATTTTATCTTCTTATCCTGAGGTATTCTTCCTTTCATTTTCAGGGCTTTGAACATGGCTTCAACTCCGGCAATAGTCGATGCAGCATTCTCAAAAGCACTGTGCATCCAGGTCATATTCCACGAAGTCCGGGGAAAAATGGTCGTACAAACCTCAAGGCAACCCGTAGCATTGGCAATGATGATAGGATCTTCAGTGGCCCTCAAAATGATTTTGAAAATAAGCGGGATTCCACAACCGAGGCACATTCCATGACCCGGGACCAATCTATCTTCCATGGAGGCTAAATCTTTTAATTTTGCCATTTTCTTCTCCTTTTCTTTACTCTCTCAAATTGATGTAACCGTAAATTTCTTCAACCGTCCCTGTCTCTGCGATCTTTTCCAGCTTCGAGGCCACTTCCTTAAAATGCTCGACTTTGATATCCCTTCCTCCAAGTCCATAAACATAATTCACAATTCTAGGCCGCTCAGCATAATCATAAAGGCCGGAGCGAATCTCGGTGAAAAGCGGTGCCCCAAAAGCTCCAGGACTCGAACAACGGTCAAGAACAGCCACAGCTTTCATCTCCTTTAATGCCTCAGCAATTTTTTTATGGGGAAAGGGGCGAAAAACCCGGGGCTTGAGAAGGCCGACCTTCTTCCCTTCGGACCGCAGCTCATCTATGGCGTCTTTACAGGTACCTGCTGCCGAACTCATCACGACAATACACAACTCCGCATCGTCCATTCTGTATTCCTCGAAAAAGCCGTATTCACGACCGAATTTCTGACCGAACTCCTTCCCTACAGCCTCGATAACCGTGGGAGAATTTTCGATACCTTCAAGCTGGCTTCTCTTGTGTTCAAAGTAATAATCGGTGAAATCTATAGATCCAACCGTCATTTTATGGCTGGTATCCAAAAGAGGATAGAGAGGCATATATTCTCCCACAAACTTCTTCACTTCATCGTCATCTTCAACTTGAATGACCTCCATGGAATGACTGATGATAAAGCCATCCAGTCCGACTAAAACAGGAGTCCTGACATCTAAATGCTCTGCGATACGAAAAGCCTGTATAAAATTATCATAAGCTTCCTGGCAGTTCTCTGAATAAATCTGGATCCATCCTGAATCCCTGGCACCCATGGTATCGCTGTGGTCGCCGTGTATATTAATGGGAGCGCTCATAGAACGATTAACTATGGCTGCTACAATCGGAAGCCTCAGACCGGCAGCGATGTAGAGCATCTCCCACATAAGAGCCAATCCCTGAGAGGCGGTGGCAGTCATGACCCTCCCCCCTGCCGAGGCCGCTCCGATACAGACACTCATAGCGCTGTGCTCGCTTTCCGGGCAGACGAACTCTCCTGTGATCATCCCATCAGCCTTAAACTTAGCGATAGTCTCAACGATGGCTGTGGAAGGTGTGATAGGATAAGCTGCCAGCACATCCGGGTCTATCTGTCTCACTGCCTCTGCTATGGACTGATTGCCGTTTAGCGTTTTCAGTGCACTCATTTTCCACTCCCTTCAGCGAGCTCCGCCTCTTCTTCAACCATGACTATGGCTTTCTCCTTTGTGGGACACTCAACAGAACAGATCCCACAACCCGTACAATAATCATAATTGATTCCTTTGACCTCGCCGTCCTCGACAAGGATGGCAAAATGAGGACAATAAAGCCAGCAAAAAAAGCACTGAATGCAGTGTTCCTCAATGAATTGAGGTTTTTTCCCTGAACGCCAGGTTCCGGTCAAATTTTTCACCGAGTTTCCTGCGTCAAGGTTAATGGTGCCTATTGTTAGTTCTTTCCAAGTTTCCTTTCTCATCCTTCCTTTACCTCCTTGAAAGCTCTATCAATGGTTTGCATGTTCATCTCTACGACCTCTGGCCGCAATTTCTTACCAAGGGAAATCCTGATTTTCTCTTTAAATTTTTCAAGCTCCATGAGCCCGGTGATTTTCATCAAAGCTGCAACCATAGGAACATTGGGAATAGCCCTGCCCAGCTCATCTGTAGCTATGGTGTAAGCATCCAAGGCATAAATTTTCTTTTCTCCCAATGAAATCCTTTCCCGAATGAGGGGTATATCATACGTTGTGTTCATAAGGAAAAACGTATCGTCTTTCGCCCCGCTGCTTATATCCACCATGCCTAATAATGATGGGTCGGTCACTACGACAATATCAGGGTAATAGACCTGACTATGAGAGCGAATAGGCTTTTCGCTGATGCGATTAAAAGCCAATATTGGAGCGCCTCTCTTTTCTGCTCCGAATTCAGGGAAAGCCTGGACATACGTGTTCTCTTCCGAAGAGAGCACATCGGCCATCGTTACTGCAGCTGTTACGACACCCTGTCCGGCACGCCCATGCCAGCGTATTTCAATTGTCTCTTTCATTTAGCCTCCTCTCCTTAAATCTGAAAATTTTTTTATCTCCAAAATTCCTTTCTCTATAAATATTTAAAAGATGGGCTTCTTCCTAAAAAGAACTGCGACTATATTATTCTTTTATTTCTGTCCTTCCTTCTAAAGCTTTGCTGATGGTGACCTGATCCGCATAATCAATATCAGACCCAACTGGAAGCCCCATAGCCAATCTTGTCAGCTTGATCTTAAAATCTTTTAAAATTTTCGCCAGATAAACGGCGGTAGACTCACCTTCCACAGTAGGATTAGTAGCAATAATAACCTCTTGGAATTTTCCATCTTTTATTCTTTTTGCCAATTTGTCTGTTTTGAGCTCATCAGGTCCCACGCCTTTTAAGGGAGAAAGTCTTCCCAAAAGAACATGATATCTACCGCTATAAATCCCTGTTTTTTCTATGGATGAGATATGAAACGGCTCTTCCACGATACACAGCATTTCATCATTTCTGTCCAGGTCGGAGCAATACAAACAGGGATCAACATAGGTCAGGCTGTTGCAGATGGAACAATAGAACATGCTTTGTTTAGCGTCCTTTATCGCTTCTGACAGACTCTCCACCTCTTTATTTGGAAGGCCAATGAGATAAAATGCAATTCTCTGTGCAGTTTTAGCCCCGATGCTGGGAATTTTTTTCAGTTCCGCTATGAGTCGATTCAGTGGATCTGTTTGCTCAAACATCAAAAGAGTCCAGGTATGTTAAGTCCCATACCTAACTTTCCCATTTTCTCGGATACACTTTCGTCAACCTTTACTCCGGCATCGTTAAATGCAGCTAATATCAAATCCTGGAGCATTTCTACATCCTCTTTATTCACAACTTCAGGATCGATCTTGATCGAGATAGGAAGTTTTGTACCATCGATAGTGACGATCACCATCCCGCCTCCGCTTGAGCCTTCTACGATCATCTCTGCTAGCTCTTTCTGAAGCTTCTCCTGCATTTCTTTGGCACCTTTTAGCATTTTTTGTAAGTTTGGCATACCTTTCATTTTACTCTCCTCAAAATCTGATAAATATCCTTTTATTCCTTATCCTCGCCTCTTTTTATGGGTTTAATCGAAAGCACCCGTGCATTAAACATCTTCATAAAGGATTGAACCGAAGGATCCTTTAATGCATCTTCGATTTCTCTTTCCTTTTTACTACTTTGCTTGACGATCTCTTTGGATACATCTTCGCTCATTTTCTGATCGTGGAACTCTGGTTCCTCCTTTTCTTGCCTTATCGTTTCTTTCTGGATGGTGTTTTCAGTAAATTTTGTTGCGGAGGGATTTCCCATCCCCTTCTTAATATCCTCTATTTCCAGCATGATGCTTTCAAGAGGAACGATCTTTTTAAAATGGCACAGCTTTACCAGAAAAGCCTCCAGGTAAATTCTCGGATGGGAAGAAAATTTCAAGCCTGGTTCCCCCTGTTGAAGGACAACGAGATAGCGGAGTAATTCCTCATGTGAAGCTTTCTCTGCTTCTTCCTTCAAGTTATTTATATCCTCTTCATTTAAAGGTAATAAATCTTGTGCCTTCTTAACCGATTTAACGAGAAGCAAATTTCTGAAATGCTGAATCAGCTCTTTATAAAAAAATCGCA
>JAGLWV010000110.1 GCA_023133225.1 Candidatus Aminicenantota bacterium
TCCCCTTTTTTTCTTATACCATTTTAGTATAGAATCTATTGAGCGAGGAAAAAATGAGCCAATCAATATTCGATTTGATCAAAGAACGAACCGTCCTCCTTGATGGAGGCATGGGAACAGAACTCATACGTTTTGACTTTCCCAAGGGAGCCTGTCCAGAGTCATGGAATGTGGAAAAACCTGAAATAGTAAAAAAAATCCATATAAGTTATTTTGATGCGGGTTCTGATGTGGTTCTAACCAACAGTTTTGGAGGGAGCAAGGTCAAACTTGCCTCATATGGCCTGGAGGACAGATGTTACGAGTTGAACCTCAAGGCTGCTGAGCTTGCCAATGAAGTCAAACCCGAGGGAAAATTTGTTGCTGGAAGCATGGGCCCTACAGGCAAATTCCTCAAACCGCATGGCGAATTAACAGAGGATGAGCTAGAAGAGGCCTATGCCGAACAGGCCAAAGGCTTAGCGGCCGGAAACGTGGACTTCCTGCTGATCGAAACCCAGTATGATATTAAAGAAGCCCTTTTGGCCTTAAAAGGAGCTAGGAAGCACTCAGACTTGCCCGCTTTTGTGACCATGACCTTCAACCGCAATCCGAGAGGATATTTCACGATCATGGGAAACAGCGTCTCTCACTGTGTGGAAGAACTCAAAAAAAATAGCGTTCCCGTAACAGGGACTAACTGTACTCTTGACAGCGCTGACATGGTAGAACTAGTGAAAATCATGAGAGAAGCCACTCCCCTACCCATTATCGTTCAGGCTAATGCAGGACAGCCTTCTCTATCCTCCGACGGAACAGTGACATATTCACAGGATATAGAGGATTATGTTGGTTATATCCCCCAGATGATAAAAAACGGAGCCAACCTCATCGGCGGATGCTGCGGAACAAACCCGGACTATATCCGCCGCATGGCAGAAATAATAAAAGAAAACAAAAAATAAACTTTAGATGCAGGGAAGAGCCCCTTCCGCCCTAACGACGGAAAGGGCTCCGAGAGGGGGAAAAGCCCCTCCCTCATAAACGACGGAGGGGCTAGATGAAGTGTGTACTTTCAAAAATGCTTAGAAGTTGAATCGTATTCCGAACCTGAAGACTCTAGGATTAAGAATTCTAAGATCCTTGTTGAAGAGGTTGATATCTTCCATGCTTGTTTCCCTCTTGAGTGAATGAGCAGAATTAGTGATGTTGAAGGCATCCGCAGATAAAACAACAAAGGACGTTTCTGATATCTGAAAGTTTTTCTCTAATCTAAAATTGAGCACCCAGAAAGCCAGCAGGCGTTCATCTCCAAACTTGCCTCCGCCTCCAGGATTTCCATAAAGTTCATTGATTCCCAGTTCCTCCATATCAACAAGAATATAGGACGGTGTGACATATCCTTCCCGGGCAGAAAAAACTCCACTGATGTTTATCCCAAACGGTAATTCGTAAAGACCGGAGAGCTTAAACTGCCATCTGGAATTGACAAAAATTCCTTCCACTCCTGAACCTGAGCTTTCATATGCGACAACTCCTCCGTCAAAATATTCCTCATTGTTAAGGCCGTTCTTTATATAAGAAGCAAACATATCTGTGATGATACCGAGGTATTCTCCCTTGTAATATCTCCTCCAGTCAGAATACGTGAACGAGCCATTCATCATCCATTTTCTGGAAAGTCTCTTTGTCCATACGATCTGAGCACCAAGGTAGCGGTCATAGGCTTCCTTGTGATTCGTTCGATACTGGTAAGGGAAGCTGTCCGTGCGGCCGTAGTAATCGTAGTCAACTGTATCATTGTGACCGGCAACATAATAGTTATCCTCTGTCTCGAGTGTTCCATCTGTATCCATGAACTTTGTCCAGGTCTGTCGGTGATATCTTTTATAGAAAAGTTCTAACCGTGCCGCAAAATCGGTGAAGAGCTCCTTCTCATAGGAGAGAGTGACTTCATCAAGAAGAGGAGTATTGTAATCGGGATCATACTTGTTGACTGCTTCGAGAGCTGTCGGATCATCAATATTTACATTCGAGCTGTATAACCAGTAATCAGGATCAGCAGGATCGTAGAGGTTTGTTCCATCATATCCATAAAGCTCGGATCCCTGCACTCGACCATCCTGGACGCCAGTATTAACGAAATCCTGGTAACCGTCCTGCCAGATCAGATCGATCTCTGTCCAGCCCAGCGGGTTGTTGAAATCTGCCAGATAGAATCCAGATTGAGAACCATAACGTGCGACAGACAATTTAATGACATCCTTCCCGTTTCCGAAAATATCATAAGCCAGACTGAATCTCGGAGAAA
The DNA here is from genome assembly GCA_023133225.1 of Candidatus Aminicenantota bacterium. Lineage (GTDB taxonomy): Bacteria > Acidobacteriota > Aminicenantia > Aminicenantales > Aminicenantaceae > JAGLWV01. Next base: position 2,291 of record JAGLWV010000110.1, read on the forward strand.
AAACGTTCCACTTGGCACCTGGATCAAATTTATCAATGCTGAGTGCAGGCATATACTGTGGAAGCCAGAGAGAGGCAGAAATGTTTGCATCTTTGACAAAGGATTGTTCCTGATCATATCTGATCCCGATATTGAGAGCGAACCTGCCGAAAGTCATGGTATCCTGGAGAAAAGCGGAATACCGCTTAAAGAAGTAATTCACGACATAGTCTCTCATGAGCCATGCTTCCCAATATTCTCCGGTAGGCATGGTAGCGTCAGGCCCCCAGTCGTGAAGAGTCAGATTGCCCTCATAAAAATCATATGTTGTGACTGTAGAAGTCACATAATCCACCCCAAATTTGAATTCGTGATCTGCACCCAGGAGTCCTTCAGTAAAATAGGTTCCACTGAAACTCATGTTAAGCTGGTTTCTATCGGTTCCATAATCATCGGTATTTCCCGACATATAGAAGCTCGGCCATTCGGTGAGTATCATATAATCTCCGGAGCCATCCGCTGTGTGTTCTTTGATAGGATGAAGGTAGAATCCTCCGTTTGAATAGATAGCTTTTGCATTGAGATACAGGTTTCCGAACATCTGCTCAACTTCTCCCTTCCAGAAATACCCGGGGCCATCCTGGTTCCAGAGGGTGTCGGGATCCTGCACAGTGTAGCCGTACCAGGCTCTATTCCATTTTTGTTTGTTGTCATACTGAAGAAAAGCGCTGACTCTTGTGGAGCTTGTAGGATGAACATCCAATCTGGCGTATCCAGAGGCCAGCCATGTCTTGTCTGAAGATCCTGCCAGGGATAAAGCGTCAATATCCTGAACGCCCCACGAACCATAGAACCAGGCTTTATCTTTTATGATTGGACCCCCGAAGTTGGCACCATAAAAATAAAGCCTGTTGATACCTGCTGCGGTATAACCTTCATCACTTAGCTCATCTGGAACATTATCCGATTGCCAGGCGTTTCTTATCGCATCCAGATAAAACGTTCCTGAATAATTATTTCCACCTCGCTTGGAGACGATGTTTATCTGAACTCCTCCTGTTTGTGACCGGATATCGTTAGCACCGTAGTTGATCTGCAGTTCTTCATAGCTGGAAACATTGAGATAAGCAGGAGCCGCTCCCAGAGCAGAATTATCCGTTATGTTCGCGCCGTCAATACTCCAGGTGTTATCATCCTCTGAAGAGCCATGACCAAAATAAGAAGATTGTTGTCCAGCTTCGTTTCCTCCGATATCTTCTCTATCGATCAGCATTCCAGGAATGATAGACATCAAGACCCATGGATTCCTGGCTGTGGGCAGGCTCATGATCATTTCCTCTTTGATGCTCACTCCTACCCCGGCCCTCTTTGTATCAATGATAGGATTCTCTGCAACAACAACAATTTCTTCTTGAAGTATTTTCAAATCCATACTGATATTCAGAATGACATCTCTACCAAAAGAAACAGCTATGTTTTCCTGGCTGTAGGTTTTGAAGCCGGGGAGCTCGAGCTGCAATAAATAATCATCTGCAACGGGAAGGTTCAAAAACCGGAAGTTTCCTTTTCCTGAGGTAATGGCATGCATGGGAGCGATCTTGGACCCGGTCAGTGTTACATTAATACCAGGAAGGGGGATACCTTCGGTATCTTTTGCTACTCCTTTAATGGACCCAAATTCTTGAGCCGAAACAAAGCTTCCTATCACGAAGAAAATGAATAGGAAAGGTATGATCTTTTTCACTTTTGCCTCCTATTTCATACTAAAAATTAACCCTCATTCAGGAGCGAAAACCTTCGCTCCACTTTCCAATTCCTTCTTTTTTTTAATGTTTCCAGATTCTC
>JAGLWV010000111.1 GCA_023133225.1 Candidatus Aminicenantota bacterium
AAAATAAAGCGAATCGTAATAGGGCTGAACGGAGAAATAATCTCGCAAGCTCATGATTCCAATCGTGGAGTGAATGCAGATTGCCCTACTGTTTAAATCCTGAATTTCTTCTAACATAGAATGCTTTCGTGTTTTTTAGGATTGCACTTTTGATTATCTTAGGCATTCGCATCTATCAATTTTTAATATTGGGCTAAAAATTATGGGAGCTCTAGTTTTTTTCGAAGCAGGTGCAGCGATTCACCTAGAAAAAATTCCTTGGTGTGCCTTTGATCATTTGACTATTTTTCCTTAAGTTGTTATTTTTATTAAACAAGTAAACAGGCGAAAAAAACATAGGATTTAAAGTTTCCAAAACATCCTTTCGAATAAATTTTAAAAGACTATTATCTATTCCACATTTTTGATTAAGGAATGAAATGAAATTCAGCTTAAGAGTTCTTTCCTCAAATACGACGAAGTTAAGAAGTCCCTTTCATAAAAATTGTTTATCGCTTTTACTGGCTATAATACTCCTCTGTACATCGATCTTAGCCTCTCAAGAGAAAGAGAAAAAAGAGAAAAAACAAAAAGTCATTACCGAAGAGATCGTCGTAGAGGCTCAACTGCCCAGAGAACTTCCTATATCTACAACTTCTTTGATAAAGAGAGAAAAAATTGAGTTGCTGGCTCCCAGGAATCTCTCTGAGGTCCTATCTTATACTTCAGGAACGTTCATTTCTTCCGGCGCAAAAAATGAATTCAGGATAAAAATCAGAGGGTTTGAAAGTCAGAAGATTGCTCTCCTTTATGACGGAATCCCCATCTATGAGCCTTTTTTCAACTCCTTTGACCTTAAAACTTTATCCTCTGAGGAAGTCGAGACAATTAAAATTATCAAAGGCGCCTCTTCTGTTCTCTATGGGCCAAATTCTCTCGGCGGAGTCATTAATATCATAACGAGAAGACCGGAGCCGCCCTCATTTTCCTTGAAAACTCAGTATGACAACAACAGCTCCTTTAACATCTCTTCTTCGGGGGCTGTACAGTGGAAAAATGTCTTTTTCTCTGGATTCGCTTCACTCGACAGGTCTGATGGGTACAAATGGAATACGGACGGAGAAAATATCCTCAGAGAGAACAGCGATTATGAGAGAAAAAATTTTACAGGGAAGGTATACTTTTATCCCAATCAGAAAAGCGAAATCCTCCTGGAGGCTTCATATTATTGGTCAGAGTTTGGCGTTCCTTTTGCCACAGAATACTATACTCCGCGCTACTGGCGATTTAAAAGCTGGAATCGTTTCCAGGTCAATCTTGGAGGTCTCTTCTCTTTGATGAAGGATGGAAACCTTAAGCTCAGAGGATACTATGTCAGGCATGGCAATGTCCTTGATGCCTTCACAGCTCCTGATATGAGTGAGCTTCAATGGGAATCCACCTATAAGAACGATTCCTACGGAGCTTTTCTTCTGGGTTCTTTTCCATATTTGGCTCAAAATGAATTGAAATTCAGCTTTAACCTCAGAGATGACAATGTCAGAACTCAGGATGATAGGGGAGAAGAGTGGGAAGAATTCGAGCACCGGACTCTCTCCATTGGCATGGAAAATCATTTCAGCCTCAGCCCAAAATGGAAGCTGGTCGCAGGGCTCAGCCTTGACCATTTAAGAAAGCTTTCAGGAGATAACAAGGCATCATTGAATCCCATTGCAGGCTTGAAGTTTAATCCCTCCGTTTATATCGATATTCATGCCACCTTCTCTCATAAATCCAGATTCCCATCGATGAAGTCGCTGTACAGCATGCGTGGAGGAAACCCGGACCTTAAGGATGAAAGGGGAACGAGTTATGAATTGGGCCTGAGGTATGAACGAGAGTTCCTTTTTGCCAGTGCAGTTTTTTACAACAGAATAGAGGACCTAATCAATGCCATTCGCTTGCCTGATGGCTTCCGGACAAACTTGAATATTGGAAAGGCCCATACCTTCGGATTTGAACTGGAATTTCAGAAGAAACTCCACTGGATGGACGTTTCTTTGAACTACACATATCTTGACGGAAAAAATGAAGACGAGAACCGCCCGCTCGACCTCCTTCCTGAATCCCAGATGAACGTGGTTCTGGGTTTTAAAGATAAAAATAAGCTTCATTTCACTCTATGGGGTCTTGCCGTGTCCAGTTCTGAGGTAAAAATATTCGATGATAGAGCCAAGGTTCCGGGATATTTTGTTTTAAATGCGATTCTTTCGAAAAGCTTTCCGAAGTTTTCTTTTTTTCTCAAAGGAGAAAACCTTCTCAACAGGTCTTATGTGACAGAACCGGGCTATCCGATGAAAGCGAGAACATTGGCCGTGGGATTAAAATTCAACCTGGGGCAAGTGATAAGCCTCGGAGATATTCATGAAAGCAAATAAGATTCCAACGTTAGGAATTATTTTTTCTGTAGCTTTCCTCTCTATTTCTTTAATTCCATTTCAGAAGCCAGAAGAACTAAAGATATCCCAGATAGATAAGAAAATTGTTGTTGATGGAAACCTTGATGAGTGGAGTGCTGTTGATGAAATCCCAGTAGATTTATCTCCGGATGGGAAAAGAATTAGCCCTTCATCTGATATAACAGTATCAGCCAGATTCACTTTTGATGCAGAAAAATTTTATGCCGCCATAAAAGCAATCGACGATACATTTGAGTTTCCTAACAGGAGCTGGCGATACGGTGATGGCCTATGTCTGACCTTCATTGATCCTAATGGAGGTGAGGAAAGTGACCGGTTCTATTCTTTTGGATTTTCCATCCAGGGCAAAAAAGAGACCAAGGTTCTCGTTAACAGGGACGGAGAATATTTTCCCGGAACATCAATAGAAGATGTTCAATTCAAGGTCATCCCAGATGTTTCTCAAAAATCTATAAATTACGAGATAGCCATTCCCTGGAAATACATCACTCCTTTCAAGCCTTTTATCCATGAAAGATGGGGAATCAATCTCGTGTACGTTGACCGCGATGGAGGACAGAGGAAGATCTTGCAGCTTTATCCTGATTTAAATTATGACACTGAACTCTCTCAGAGAAGGAAGGGAGCGATTTTTCGATTCATCAACCATATTCCGGAAAGTCACGAGATCCAGGCTTCCCTTAACGCTTCTCATTATTATCATGACAGTGAAAAGATAATAACCTGTGCTGTAAATTCACCTTTTCAGAGCTCTGGCTGGAAAATCAGGTATGACATGAGCTCCACTAAAACGAATATTTTTTCTGTGAAGGACATCTCACTGAAGAAAGGCATGAATGTATTTAGAGTCAAAGTTGAAAAGGAGGGACATTCATCGGGCTCATATTTTCTCAGTATAGGAGTGATTAACGATAAAAACTCTCTCAAGTATAGTGAGGATTGGGAATACTTCGTAATAAACAGGGATGAATTTGAGGAATTTTACTCGAAACTTATCGAAATAAAAAACGAAGAGCCCTTCCTGAAAGATAGGATATTCAAAGAGAGCCTTCCGACATTGGAGATAAGGCTAGATTGGATTAAGACATTTATGGAGGATTCTCCCCCTTTTGCGGACATACAATCTTTAAGTCGGTGGTATCAAGAAGTCAGCTCTTTATTTGGGAGAATCAAGGAAGGAGAATCCGCTCTCTTTCCGCCCGGTCAAATGGCAAGACTTGCTCATCGGTCAGAAATCGATAA
>JAGLWV010000112.1 GCA_023133225.1 Candidatus Aminicenantota bacterium
AGTATGGAATCATGGTATGCTTTCTGAACATCCTCGTAAAGCCGGGAATTCTCTATTGCAGTCGCTGACTGATTAGCCAGGGCAGAAAGGAGAGCCACATCGTTTTCGTCAAAACAATTCGGCTTATCGCAGTTGTCGAGATAAATGGCTCCTAAAACAACTCCCTTGCTTACCAGAGGAGCACACATGACAGAGCGAAGATGCAAACTGATAACGCTCTCTGCTGCCGAAAACCGGCCATCACGGGAAGCATCGTTTGCAAGAAGGCATACTTTTTCTTCCACAGCATTATTAATAATGCTTTGGCTCATATGAAAAGAATCAGAAGGTTCATCTCTACGATTCTTGATGAATTTGGGTTCAAAGTTTTTTTCATCTTCCTTGAGCAAAATACAGACCCTTTGGACATCCTGGAACACACCCAATAACATTTCAGCTATCTGGTCTAGCAGCTCATCGAGAGTTTGAATTGAATTTATGGCGCTACCAACCTTATAAATGGTTTCAAGATTCTTGAGCAGCTTTCCTATGAGGGCCTGTCTTTTAGTATCGGCTCCGGGGATTTCCCGGAGAGTAGCCTCAGGCGAGGTAATAGCTTCCTCTAACTGATCAGACAACATATTAAGAGGAACTTTTGAGGTGACCAGCGGATTGTCTTCTTGCCATTTGATGCTTGTAGTCAGGTCATCTTGAAGTACTTTGAATTTTGTATCACCAATACGTATCTGGTCACCCGGGATCAGTATCTGGCGTGTGGCTCGATTGTTGTTGATGTAGGAACCATTTCTGCTTTCTTTATCATGATATATGTAGGCATTATCTTCGTGAACGATCTCGGAATGGATTCGTGACAACTTCATATCATTGACGACAATATCACAGACTGAATCCCGCCCTATGACCGTACGGGGATGGATGAGTTCCCAGATGCTGTCTTTTTCCTTGCCTTCTATACAGATAAGCTTCATCAGTCTATTTCCCGGCTACTCCTTGAATGAGAATAACAAAGCAATCACTTCTCCCTTTTCCTTTCAAAAGATTTATAACATATGAAAAATTTGATGTCAAAAATTAAAATAAACATGTCAAGGCAAAGTAAAAATGTCCGGTTCTTAGCAATAGGATTAAAACGGAGAGAAAAGGGATGGCAGCGCTACGGGGATTCGAACCCCGGTCTGATGGCTGAGAACCACCTATCCTAGTCCCCTAGACGATAGCGCCACACAGTTTAGGATAGCCCAGAATACCAGATGTACCCCTGGGATGTCAATTTTTTTCGCTGGTTGTCGCTGGTTGGATAAGATGAAAGGGGAATAAGAAAAAATCAAGATTATCTGCGCATTTCCTGCATATCGGGTTCGACATGAATGAGAATATTCAGAGGCATGGACAATTCCAAATTGATCCTCTCCTCGATCATGGTCGTGATTTCATGGCTTTTCTGAACAGATAATGCCGGATCAACCAGAACATGTACATCTATAAACAATTCGGCTCCGACCTTTCTCGTTCGCAGTGCATGCCAACCGGAAATATCACTGATTTCGGATAAGACTTTTTCTATCTTTTGAATAGAAACATTCCCTGCAGAATGTTCTGAAAGCTCGATCAGCCCTTTGAAGAAAATCTTTCCTGCGACACCCATGATCATAAAGCCAACAACGATTGTCGCCATATGGTCAGCAAGTCCCCATCCCAAAAGGCTTGCGATGCCTCCAATCAAGACCGCCACCGAAGAAAGAGAATCTGAACGATGATGCCAGGCGTTCGCATATAAAGCCGGACTGTGCGTTAACCGGGAGACTCTTCGTGTGAGAAAGAAAATGATTTCCTTGGAGATGACAGAAATAGCCGCGACAACCAGGACCATAAATCCTGGATAATTGTATTGACGGCTGTAAATAGAGGCGCCAGCCGACCAGAGAAGCCCGGCACCTACGACAAAGAGCACTACAGAAATAAGCTGGCTTGTAATTGTCTCAATCTTGCCGTGACCAAACGGATGAGTGCTATCCGGAGGTCTGTTGGACAGACGTGTTCCGACTAAAGTGACAAAATCCGTGCCGCAATCTGAAAGGGTGTGGATCCCATCGGCAATGAGAGAAGAAGACTTTATCATAATTCCAGATATGATCTTTAATATCGTCAGAATCACATTAAGAGCCAGCCCCCAGAGAGTTATCGATTCCATTTTTTTCTGTCTCTCATCAATTGGCCGGTCTCTCATTATTCTTTTTTGTTACTGTTGAAAGAGTTATCGTTGAAATTGAAAACCTTGAGTTTTTATTATAAATGAAGTCCCTAGCTTTTGTGAATGATTATATTCACTTTCAAAAGTTACTTTTTTTTTGTATCATGAGCGAAATCTAAGAGAAATTATCGATGGAGGAAGAGGCAAGAAGAGAATGAGCTTTCTCGATTCTTCGTTTTTCAAAAAATACCTGCTGCCCGGATTCATCTTCCAATCAGTGGTTATTGCCGGAGGCTACGGAACGGGCCGGGAGCTGGTGGAATATTTTCTTAACCATGGACCTCTGGGAGGTCTTCTGGGTATGATTTTTGTGACAACGATCATCTGGTCGATAACACTGGCTGTAACTTTCGAGTTCTCCCGAAAGTTTCGTTCCTATGATTATCGAACATTCTTCATGAAACTCCTCGGACCGTTCTGGTTCATATTCGAGATCATCTATTTTCTTTTGCTGTTCATTGTCCTGGCTGTCATAGGTTCTGCAGCCGGTGCCCTGCTTCGTAATAATTTTAACATTCCCTACCCTGTCGGGGTTATAATTATGCTGGCTGTTATAGGATTTTTGACCTTTAAAGGAAGCGGCTTGATTGAAAAATTCCTCTCTAGCTGGTCTATTCTCCTCTATCTTGTCTATGGAGCCCTTCTTGTGGCTGTTCTTTTAAAGTTCGGTCCGGAAATCCAGAAAAACTTCTCCAGCGCCACTGTCCACTCTAAATGGGCTCTTGGAGGATTCCAGTATGCCCTCTATAATTTGGGAATTATTCCTGCCGTTCTCTTCTGTATCAAACACATTAAAACAAGAAAAGAAGCTGTCACCGCAGGCCTTCTTGGGGGCCTGATCGGGATCATTCCAGGACTTCTCTTCTTTATCGCTCTTGTCAGTCAGTATCCTGCTGTTTTACCTGTAGAGGTCCCGGCTGATTATATCCTTCAACAGCTTGGATTTCCTGCCTTAAGGATCTTCTTTCTTGTCGTTCTTTTCGGGACTCTTATCGAGACAGGTACAGGTTTTATTCATGCCGTGAATGAACGAATCCACTCAGCGCTTCAGGTAAAGGGAAAAGTGCTTCCCCGGTGGCAAAGACCTCTTGTGGCATCGGGCCTTCTCTTGATAGGTCTGGGAATGTCAACTTTTGGATTGATTGCCCTGATCAAAAAAGGCTACGGGAATATAAGCTGGGGCTTTTTTATCGTCTATATCATTCCTCTCATGACACTGGGAATCTATAAAATGATAAAGACCCGCCGAGCCTGAGGTTCTTTTAAATGTACTCGATAGTTGCAGGAGGTTTAGGCGTAATCTCATAAGCGACTCGACTCACTTCCGGAATTTCACCGGTTATTCTTTTGGAAATGCTCATGAGGATTTCCCAGGGAACCTCTGTTGGCTCAGCCGTCATGGCGTCTTTGCTTTCTACTGAACGAACAATGATAATATTACCAAATTTTCTTTGGCCTTCATCAATCCCTGTCCCTCGATCACCCAACAAAACGGCAAAGGCCTGGAAAGGCTTCAAGGGCTCGACTTCCTCCTCAACGATCCGGGTGGCTTTTCTGACAAGAGAGACTCTTTCCGGCGTAACCTCCCCTATCACTCTTGTTGCCAGGCCGGGTCCTGGAAAGGGCATCCTTCTATAAATACTCTCCGGAAGCCCAACCTCCCTTGCGACTTCTCTGACCTGAGGTTTGAATAACTCCTTCAGGGGTTCAACCACCTTAAAACCGAATCCTTTTTCAGGATCTATTCCTATCTGCTCCAGTATGTTGTGCTGGGTCTTGACACCACCTTTTGTTTCGATAATATCAGCCGCAATCGTTCCCTGAATTAAATATTTTGCCTCGCTTCTTAAAACCTCCCTTCCGAATACGGTATAAAAAGTCTCCCGGAAAGCTTTCCTTTTTTCTTCGGGGTCAAATATACCCTTGAGGGCTGCGAAGAATTCATCATGTGCATTTACGACCTCGACTTGAATTCCCAGGTCTGAAAATATTTTTGTTACATCTTCAGGCTCATCTTCTCTCATCAATCCATCATCGATGAAGATCGCCATCATGTTCGAACCAATGGCTCTATGCGCAAGGACCGTGCATGCAGAACTGTCTACACCGCCTGATAAAGCGGATATGGCTTTATTCTGCCCCACAGTTTCTTTAATTTCACCGATTTTTTCTTCAACGAACATCTTTTCATCCATATTTCAACTCCTCGTTTAAGTTTTATGGAAATCATACATTATCCTGGGGGAAAACATAACAAAAATTTTTATCAGACCCCATTTTATTCTTTATATCCTTTCTTTTGGTCTCTTTTCTAAACAAAAGAGTGATTCGATTTCCACCTGTAGAGGTGAAAACAGGTTATGAAAAAATCATCACAAAAACTACCCTCAAAGGCGATTGTATCTTTAGGAGTCATCTGGCACTATTGATACTTCAGGAGGGCCAGTCCAAGGCGCTTCCAGCCAAGAATAAGGGAGCTGACTAAGAGGAGGACCCTCTCCCGGCCCTCCTGCCTTTTCTCCAGTATCTTTAACCAAATCCCATCGGCATTTTTCACCCATCGAGCGAGCCAATCTCAAAGAAAACGTGTACGGTGAGTATCTTTCATCTTTTTGGGTGATAAAAATGGAGAAAACTCACCCCAGGAATCATCTCTAATGGCTATTTACTTATATGGGGATATTTATTTATTGTAATCAGGTACATAAATCATAATCAGGTATATAAATCGAGCATGTTGACGAAATCAATTTTTTATTATTATAATGATTTAAATTGATACGAATAAGGGAAAATCTCAGATGAATAGATTAATCATTAAAGCTCTAGGACCGCTCATCATTCTGGTGTTTACTACCTGTGCCTCTCATAGAGGAGTTTATATTGTCGATTTAACGACAAAAGAATCGCCCTCTGAAACAGAGCTGATCTTAACAGCCACTGATCCTGTCCCGTATCAAGATATGAAGTTAGGAAGTCCTCCAAGCATAATAATCCGTTTTCCGGAAAACAGAGTTTTTAGCAGCGATATAGATGAATTGGTCATAAATAAGGGAGGAGTTAAAAAAATAAAATATGAATACTCCCAGAGTGAAGGCGAAAGCCGGTACCAATTGAACTTTATGATTGTGGAACTCAGCCAGGATTTGCCTTATAAAATCTCAAACAGCGGCAGTTCCATCATAATAAGAATTGAAAATCCCAAACAATCTTCAGTTGTCTCTCCAAAGGAGCAAATAAATATTGAACTTCCGGTACAAGTTAAAGACGAATCTCTCTCCACTCAACTAGGATATCTTATTGGCCCTGAAGATGTCTTAAGCATCGAGGTCTGGAATCATCCGGATATATCCAGAGATGTGATTGTAAACCATGAAGGTGAAATCAGGCTTCCCCCAGCAAAAATAAATATGAGCGTAATGGGATTGAATACATCTCAGTTAGAGGAGAAACTGGTCGAAACTCTCTCCAAATTTTTGATCGAGCCTGTAGTTTTTGTCACCATAAAAGAATACAACAGCCATAGAGTTATCGCTCTGGGTGAAACAGCTATAGGTATGTACACCCTGAAAAGACCGACTACCCTGGTAGAGTTTCTGGGCCAGATAGGCGGTCCAACTGAGAATGCCGATACTTCCCGCATAAGACTGATTAAAAAAGATGGAACCATTTTTACCTATAATATAAATGACCTCATCAATATCTCTCAAAAAAGAGACCCAGTTTTTGTTTCGGGAGGGGACACAGTATATGTGCCTCCCATAGTGATGAATAAAATTTATATTCTGGGTGAGGTCAATTCCCCCAAGGTTCTAGAATTCAAGGAAAAATTAACCCTGGTCGAAGCCATCGCAAAAGCAGGGGGATATACCGGTAATGCTATAACCAGAAGCATTGTTGTCATTCGAGGAGAATTGGGTTCCCATAAAGGAATGCGGTTAAATCTGAGTAGAGTCCTTAAAAAAGGAGATATTGCTCAGAATATTGAATTAAAGCCTGGGGACATTGTCTATGTGCCCAGAACCTTTATTGCTGATGTAGAGCGCTTTTTAAGAATAGTAGGAGCTCCCATAACCTGGTATTTTTGGTACCTAAGATAAGAATATGACATAAAAAAGATCTGAGAGGATTAAATGCCGCCTAGACTCGAGATGAACCTGACAGATTACCTGCGGGTTATTCGCAAAAGAATGCGAATTATTATTTTATCTTTATTTTTAGTGATTGCCTCTACGATCTACTATACGAATAAACAAATTCCCATCTATCGTACCTCATGCAGGGTCAAAATCGAGCAAAGAAAATCAGTGGCCGAGATATTAACCGAATTGGTGACCTGGTCTCCCGGGGATGTCATAACTTCTCAAGCCAATCTTATAAAAAGTTATCCTATAATAGAAATAGTTGCGGAAAGATTAAATGCTATTAATCCAGAAATGAACGAAAGTCAGCGGATGGGAATAATCAAAGGACTTCAAGCTCGAATCACAACAGAACCGATAGAAAATACCAACATTATTGCTATTACTGTCGTGTCTAACAAGCCCATACAGGCAACGAATTTGGTCAATACAGTGGCCGAGGTTTACGCAGATTTTCACTTTGAAGATAAGAAGAGGGAAGCCGCCCAAACTAAAAAATTTGTGAAAGGGCAGTTGGATAACTATATAAATGAACTTCGTGAAAGCGAAATAGCCCTTCAAAGATTCAGACAGGAAAATCCATTGGTTATGGAGAGAGACATCACGGCCGGGAATCCTATTCAGAATGACCCCAGAATAATGAGTCTTCAACAAGAAATTGTCAAGCTGGATCTAGAATTGATTTCCTTAAAAAGCAAATATACGGATGCGCACCCTGCGGTTGAAGCTGTTATGCGGAAACTGTTCAAAGCCAGGGAAGATTTATTTGAAGCTACAAATCAAATAGCTGCTCAACAAAAAGATCTTTCTACAAAAGAGATAAGGCTTGTTCAGTTAAAACGTAATATTACTCTAGCCGAAGATATGTATTCTATGTTTAGAACAAAATATGAAGAAGCCCGCATTCTGGAGGCAGAAAAAGCTCGAGATGTGACTGTGATAGAACGTGCTTCAGTGCCCACCGCCCCTATAAGTCCAAATGTCAGCTCGAATATTATGATAGGCATCCTCAGCGGACTATTGATCGGGTTCATTATGGCCTTTGTCACTGAAAGCCTGGATACCTCCATCGGCCGGGTCGATGATATAGAAGAAATGCTTCAAGTGCCGGTCTTAGGCATTATTCCCAGTACAACAATGGAAAAAGGAAAAAAATATCGCAAGACCAAATCCAAAAAAAGAGAACAGTTCGTAGATGGAGCATCGATCCAGAGCCGGTTGGTCAATTTATTCAAACCATCTTCTATTGCTGCTGAAGCATACAAATCTCTGCGCACCAATTTAGATCTCACAGGCCTAAAAAAAACTGGAAACAGCATTGTCATTACAAGCGCTGCTCCGAAGGAAGGAAAAACACAGACTTTATGCAACCTGGCTATAGCTATGGCCCAGGCTGGACAGCGGGTTGTCCTTGTTGGCTCTGATTTCAGAAAACCGGCGGTTTACAAATTGTTTGGACTTCAAAGAAGCCCCGGATTAAGCGAGATTTTAATAGGGAACATACCCTGGAAGGAAGCTCTTAATACCGTGACTGATATGCTCATTGGGGGATTTGAATATGAACGCATATTGAAGGCTCGAGGCATAGAAAACATACATATTATCACCTGCGGAGAACGTACACCTAATCCATCAGAGTTACTTAACTTAGACGAAATGAATAACCTCATTCAAGAGCTAAAACAAAATTTTGATGTCGTATTACTCGATTGCCCTCCAACACTTCCGGTAGCTGATTCAGCTATTTTAGGAGCTAAAGTTGACGGCGTAATTTTAGTTTATCAGGCCGGCAGGACCTCAAGATATGCGCTTTTGCGTACTAAAAACCAACTAGAACATTTAAATGTGAAAATTTGGGGAGTTGTCATAAATAACCTTAAGCCTCGACTTATTGAAGATGTCACACCCTATCAAAGATACCGCTATTACGGCTATTACGGAGAGAAGAAGACAAAATAATAGGAAAATTTGTTTATTATCCTGTAACTTCTCAATAAGTGTGGGTAGTAACTATGGATTCCCGCCTCCGCGGGAATGACGATTGAGTATAAGTGTCTGTCATTCTTGCGAAAGCAGGAATCCAGTGATTAGTCACAAATATAATCTACCACCAATTATTGAGAACTTACATTATTCTCTCTTGAAACATAAAAATTTCAAGGTGTTAAAACAACTGTGTGTATGACCTATTAAATATGAGCCATACATAATCAGATCGATGATTTACTTAACACTCTTCCTTTTGGAGTAAAGGATTACTATGCCTATAAACTGGCAAGAGCCAAGATTCATCACTATCATAATTGTTTTGGTCATCCTGATCGTTGGCCTTTTCATGGGTCAAATCATCACCGGACTTTCCTCAACATTTGCCATAGCAATGATCTTAGGGGTTCTGGTTTGTATAGTCACGTTGGTGAATACGGATGCAGGACTCGCAGTATTGATTTTCTCAATGCTCCTTTCTCCAGAGATTCTAGTAGGCCAGGTTCCGGGCAGAGATATAGTCATTCGGTTTGAAGACCTCCTGCTGCCGGTCATCACTTTCGCCTGGTTTGCTAAGACAGCCATTAACAAGGGACTGGCTCTCTTCATAAAAACACCCCTTAATAAAGCCATAGGTGTTTATATTTTAGTATTTGTTATCTCTACCCTGAGAGGTATTGCTTTAGGATATGTCGCTCCTGCCAAAGGAATTTTTTATGTACTAAGATATATTGAATATTTCTTGCTTTTTATCTTGGTGGCAAATCATGTGCACAGCAGGAAACAGATAAAATTCTTTCTTAATGCTTTTCTCATAACATGTGCTCTTGTCTCTGCTTATGGAATACTCCAAATTCCTACAGGTGGAAGAGTAAGTGCTCCCTTTGAAGGAGAGGTTGGCGAGCCCAATACTCTCGGCGGATATTTACTCTTTATGTTATGCATAGCAGTAGGAATTTTTTTGCAAAACGTTCCCAAGAAGTTAAAGATAAGACTAGCTCTG
>JAGLWV010000113.1 GCA_023133225.1 Candidatus Aminicenantota bacterium
CCAACAACAATTGTATTTTTATCACGCTGGATGGAAAGGACATACAGCGGGTGCGGCGCAGCAATTCCCAATCCCCTTCGCTGGCCGATAGTATAATGTGCAATTCCTTTGTGCCGGCTTAAAATCCGGTTCTCAATATCGACGATAGGCCCGGGGCGGAAAACATCAGGGATCCTGTCCTGAAGAAACCGCGCATAATCATTATCAGGAACAAAGCAGATCTCCTGGCTTTCAGGTCTTTCCGCAACAGGTAGGCCTAACTTCCGGGCTTTTTCTCTCACTTCTTCTTTTGTGTAATCTCCGACGGGCATCAAAGTGTGGGAAAGCTGGTCCTGAGTCAGGCAATAGAGGAAATAGGACTGGTCTTTTTCTCTATCCTTTCCCTTTTTGAGCTTGTACTGGCCCGACTGAGAATCACGATCGATACGAGCATGGTGGCCAGTCGCCAGATAATCGGCGTCAAGTACCTTTGCTTTCTTCCATAAAATATCGAATTTGATGTACTCATTGCACCGGATGCAGGGATTAGGTGTGCGGCCCTGTGTGTATTCCTCACAGAAATCAGAAATCACTCTCTTTTCGAAATGCTTTCTAAAGTCAAAAACAAAGTGTGAAATTCCAAGTGCTACGGCAACACTATGGGCATCTTCAGTTGCTTTCCACCCGCAACAGCTTCTCAAGTTTTCCGATAAACAGTATTCTTTGGGCAAGGAGAAGAGTTTCATGGTCACACCGATGACTTCATACCCCTGTTCTTTAAGGAGAACCGCAGCCATAGAAGAGTCCACTCCCCCGCTCATGGCTATAACAACTCTTTTATGCTTCATCTCTCTTCTTTATATAGAATAACAGAATTCCCCCCTTTTCAAAAAGTAACTTTTAATAAAAGATTTTGTCTCGCAGTAAAACAGAAAGAACGACTTTTTGCCCCTCCACCTCTTGAGAAAACACAGGTCCTGAATCCAGAAAAGTCAGAATGACTGAAAAAACCATTATCTTTTTCCTCATTTTTTCCTCTCTTGATATGTGATGAATCAGGATATATTTAAATACCTTCATTTTTTTCTCGATTTCTATTTTTTGTTATAGCAGCAGAGGTTTCCTTTTTCCTCGAGAAAAAGAAATACCAGTTGACCAGAACGATGAGTAAAACTCCTGATACTGTGACCATCAGCTTTGCCATCATCTCGAACCTCCTTCTATATTTTAAGTTTAACCCTTCTCAACCTGAGAGAATTGGAAACGACCGAAACCGAACTGAAAGCCATGGCTGCTGAGGCAAAAA
>JAGLWV010000114.1 GCA_023133225.1 Candidatus Aminicenantota bacterium
GGAATGTTTATTTTAACTAGCCTTAGTATAATCAAAATGCTAGAATTTTTTTTTAGTGATTGATGAATTCATTCTCCTCATAGGATTGATTGCCATCAATATATCAAATTGACTATTATTTGAATGAAATTTGGAGGAAACAATGGGAAAAAGTCACCTTAAATTGATAATACTTTTAATGTTCAGCCTGATGCAGCTTACATTTGCCGAAAGTCGACCTTCCATTAAGGAGCTAAAAAATGAATTATTGAGGAGGGTGGACCAGAGGAGCCAATTATTGATCGAGGTTAGCGATGCTCTCTGGGAATATGCCGAAATTGCTTTACTGGAGTATAAATCATCGAAGCTCCTCATACAGGTCTTGGAAAAAGAAGGATTTGAGGTGGAACGGAAAGTTGCTGGCATGCCAACCGCTTTTGTGGCGTCTTACGGTTCAGGAAAACCCATAATCGGGATTCTGGCAGAGTATGATGCTTTACCAGGTCTTTCCCAGGATAGTACGCCTTATAAAAAGGAGCGTATTGAAGGAGGAGCCGGTCATGGCTGTGGCCATAATCTATTTGGGGCAGGAAGCCTTGGTGCTGCCCTCGCTCTTAAAGGGCTCATGGAAGAGAATAAAATTCCAGGCACCATCAAATTGTACGGATGCCCGGCTGAGGAAGATATAGGAGGAAAATTGTTCATGGCTCGAGACGGCCTCTTTAATGATCTGGATGCCTGCATCGCTTGGCATCCAGATTATGAGACGAAAGTCGATGTCAGAGGCAGCCAGGCTATTGATGATATGGAGATTGAGTTCTTTGGAAAGACAGCCCATGCTGCTTTTGATCCATGGAAGGGCGCCAGTGCTCTTGATGCTGTAGAGATGACAACCTTTGGGATCAATCTCCTCCGTGAACACGTTAAGCCTTCTGTCCGAATTCATTATGTCATAACTCAAGGGGGCGAAGTTCCAAACATTGTCCCGGAACATGCAAAATTGTGGTTGTGGGTTAGAGATTCGACAAGACTGGGAGTTAAAA
This sequence comes from Candidatus Aminicenantota bacterium, assembly GCA_023133225.1. Taxonomy (GTDB): domain Bacteria; phylum Acidobacteriota; class Aminicenantia; order Aminicenantales; family Aminicenantaceae; genus JAGLWV01. Next base: position 1,023 of record JAGLWV010000114.1, read on the forward strand.
ATGTGCGCAAAAGAGTCGAGGAGATTGTCAAAGGAGCAGCTATTGCTACTGGCACCTCTTCAAAAATTATTTATAAGGGCAGTTACCACGAAATGCTTGTCAATCTGACAGGATCTAAAGTCATGCAAAAAAACCTTGAGATGATTGGCTCCCTGACATACATGGATGAAGAGGTAGCCTTTGCCAGAAGGATCCAGAAAGAAACCGATGTCAAAGAGAAAGGGATCATAAGTGAAATAAAAGAATTGGAAAAACCCACAAAAGATCCTGAAGGCGGCTCAACAGATGTGGCCGAAGTGAGCTGGATAACTCCAACGCTGAATCTCTCTACAACGTGTACTCCCTATGGGATTCCCTGGCATAGCTGGGCTGTTGTCACCTCATCCAGACATTCAATCGGATATAAAGGAATGCTCCTGGCAGCCAAAGTCATGGCGACTACTGCCCTTGACCTCTTTCTTGATCAAAATATTTTGATAGAGATGAAAAAAGAATTCAAAGATAAACTCAAGGGATATACCTATAAAAGCGGCATTCCTCCAGACAAAAAGCCTCCCATTCGGATCAAGAAAAAAAGTGCCATATGACCTCTCACCCTAAGATGGAGGATCGGGCAATGGTCAAAGCTTCGCGTGAATTTCAGGTTTTTGTCAAACCGGCTGGCTCCATCTGCAACCTGGACTGCCACTATTGTTATTATCTGAAGAAGAAACACCTCTATCCAAAGAGCGAGTCGTTTCGTATGCCCGAGGGCATCCTGGAAGAGTACATTGTCCAGCACATCGACGCTTCTCCCGAACAGGTGATCCGCTTTTCCTGGCATGGTGGGGAACCGACCGTTCTTGGACTGGACTACTTCCGCAAGATTGTAGCGCTGCAGCACAAGCACCAACCCGCTAACCGGCGCATCGCCAACGGCATTCAGACCAACGGAATCCTGCTCGATGAGGACTGGTGCCGCTTTTTGACAACAGAGGGTTTTGTTGTGGGGCTTAGTCTGGACGGTCCGCAGGAAATGCATGACCGCTACCGCGTCACCAAGGATCAAAAACCCACCCACGAGCAAACAATGCGTGGGTATAAACTCTTGCAGCAGCACCAAATTGATTGCGATATACTGTGTGTGGTGCATGCACATAACGTCCGGCACCCTACCCAGGTCTACCGATTTTTCAAGCAGATAAATGCCCAATACGTGACCTTTCTGCCTCTGGTCGAGCCGCAGCCGGACGTCGAAGGCGGCGTAAGCAGCCGCACCGTGCCGGCTGAAGCCTGGGGTGCTTTTCTCTGCACCATCTTCGACGAGTGGATGAGCCAGGATATCGGGCGGGTCAAAGTGCAGATATTCGAGGAAGCTTCCAGAACGGCCTTTAATCAGGACCATTCGCTGTGTATCTTTCGGCCGACCTGCGGTAATGTTCCAGTCATCGAACACAACGGAGACTTCTTTTCATGTGACCACTTCGTTGACATTGAACATAATCTTGGGAATATCCAGGAGACTCCATTGGTCGAGCTGCTCGAGAGTCCGGAGCAGAGAGCATTCGGGCAGGCCAAATTGGAGACTTTACCCCGTTATTGCCGGGCATGTGATGTCCGGGCAATGTGTAATGGTGGGTGCCCGAAGAATCGCTTCCTCCGAACGCCGGATGGCGAGGCGGGATTGAACTACCTGTGTGCAGGCTATAAACGCTTTTTTTCCCACTGCCGGCCTTTCATTACAGAGGTTGCAGCCGTGTGGAGCCGGCAATCCTCCGAACCGCAAATGCCGGTGGCACAGGCTGCGAATGCCCGGAGCCGTCCAAAAACGGGTCGCAATGATCCGTGCCCGTGCGGCAGTGGCTTGAAGTACAAAAAATGCTGCCTGGTCAAGTGATGGGAAAGCTTTTGTCACGATGACAACCAGCCTGGATTATTCACGAGTCGAGATTGCCGTAGCGGCGAGGCCGCATAAAAGAGGGGTCAGGTTTTAAGTTTCTCTTTAAAGAACGCGATAGTACGCTTCCAGGAAAGTTTGGTCGCTTCCTCGTGATACCGGGAACCTGTGTCGTTAAAAAACGCATGCCCGGCGCCCTCATACATAAATATCTTGTAATCCACGGAAGCTTTCTTCAGAGCAGCTTCGAATGCCTCAATGCCCGCATTAATACGTTTGTCAAGACCCGCATATTGGAGAAGTAAAGAGGCTTTGATCTTAGGGACATCTTCAGACGCAGGTTGTCTTCCATAAAAAGGAACCGCTGCTGTTAAATCCGGAGAGTTGACGGCAACCTGGTTTGTTACTCCTCCTCCCCAACAGAAGCCCACGCATCCCACCTTTCCTGTGGATTGAGGATGTGTCTTTAAGTATTGAACCGCAGCAACATAATTTTTTATTGTCGCTTTGCTGTCGAGCTTGCGCATGAGCGCTCGAGCCTCACTGACATCTTCAGGAGTTCCCCCAAACGGTGATAAGGCGTCTGGAGCAATAGCTAAAAATCCCTCCAAAGCGACGCGCCTGGCAACATCTTCTGTGTGGGGATTAAGACCTCTGTTTTCGTGAATAACAATCACACCAGGTCGTTTTGTTTCTCCTTTAGGCCGAGCTAAATGTGCGCGAACATCGCCTGTTTCACAAGGGTATTTTATATTTTCCACATGAAGGCGGGGATCATCCTTTGGAACGACCTGGGCTTGGGCATAATGATGCTCTATCAGAGGAAGCAGAGTGACAGCAGCAGCAGTGCTGCCAGCGAGAACAGCTAATCTCTTGAGGAATTCGCGACGATCCAGTAATCCATTAGTGTATTCATCGTATAAGCCAAATATTTTTTGATCCATAATCCTTCCTCCTTTTTTCCATAGACTAACAGGCAACGAGCCAAGAAGCAAGCCTCCCCAGGCAATATGATCACTCTTTTGATAGTATTAAAGAGTGAAGGATTCAGGGCCGAAAAAAGATATCAAGGCAACGGATTAAAAAAAATCGAGCCAATTTTAACTCCAAAAAAGCACGGAGGAGCAAAAATCAAGGCAGACCAAGACTCATTACGGCTTGAAATATTTGGAAACCGACGAATTAAAGGCGAGGATATCCCTTGTTCAGGGGGAAATGATAGATTTTATTTCCCTATGCTGATGAAATTAATCTTTTTCGATTAACTCCAGAATAAATCTCTTTTTCAGCTTCATCCCAGCAGCACCTAGGATAACTCTGACAGCCTGAATATTCCTTCCCTGTTTTCCAATAACCTTTCCCAAATCTTCCGGAGCAACCTTTAATTCAAGGATTGTGCTCTGTTGCCCATCTATTTGGGAAACCTGTACTTTTTCCGTATTGTCAACTAATGCTTTGGCGATCGATTCAACGAGTTCTTTCACTGTAACCTCCCTTAATACTTAATGAGAGCCAGCTATCAGTAGCGGCCTCCACCTCCGAAACCTCCTCCGCCTCGGCCTCCTCCACGGTCATCACGACGAGGACGGGCCTCATTGACCTTAAGAGAGCGCCCTTTCAAATCTTTCCCGTCAAGCCCGGAAATTGCAGCCTGGGCTTCGGAATTGTTGGACATCTCCACAAATCCGAATCCTCTCGAATCTCCGGTAAATCTGTCTGTGATGATTTTGGCAGATGTGATCTCTCCGAAGGATTCAAAAGCCTTTCGCAAATCTTCCTCAGTGGCCTCCCGCGGTAAATTACCCACATAAATGTTCATTCTGACTTCCTTTTAATATTGGATTTAATTAAGGGAGGGCATATTTTTCACTTGTTGAAATTTTCCCTAATCCCTTGTGATCCCTGCCTGTTTTTGCAACCGGACAGGTCTCTTTTATTTCAACAGAGATAATACTATCACAAAAAAAATACAAATTCAATCTAATTCGAAATTGAAATTCCCCTTGAGATAATTTGAGCATTACTGATAAAATTAAAAAAAATGTTACATTCAAAAAAAAGGATATAAAAATGGCTGTTCTGAATAGGCGTGATTTCATCAAAACCATAGGATTGGGAGCGGCCGCTTTTGCGTTCCCGGGATGTGTGAGTGAGAAAGAGAAAAACAAGGTTACAGGCATTGTTGAGAATCCTAATGTTTTATTTATTTCAATCGATGACCTCAATGATTGGATCGAGCCCCTCGGCGGCCATCCTCAGGCAAGAACTCCAAACCTTAAGCGCCTTGCCAGACAAGGCGTTAATTTTACCAACTGTTTTTGTGCATCCCCTGCTTGCAATCCGTCACGAACAGCTCTATTAACAGGAATCCATACCTATAATTCAGGTTTGTATTCAAATTACCAGGTTTGGAGAGAAGTACTGCCCGATGCTCTGACTTTACCGCAATATTTCAGCAAACACGGCTACTGGTCTGCTGGGGCAGGAAAAATATTTCACAACAACATGCCGGATCCTCGATCCTGGGATGATTACTACCCATCCAAAGAAAAACACATGCCTAATTATTTCAGGCCTAAACGTGGCGAAACGGTAAACATGCCGAATTTTCCGAATATGTATGGTGATTTTGACTGGTCTCCTATCGAGATACCTGACGAGCAAACCGGAGACTACAAATCTGTTGATTGGGTCATAAGCCAATTACAGAAGGAACACTCCAAACCCTTTTTTCTTGCCTGTGGAATCTATCGCCCCCATGTGCCGTGGTATGTGCCTCAAAAGTATTTTGATATGTTCCCACTCAAAACGATTAAACTGCCCAAAGTTTTAGAGAACGATCTGGATGATGTTGGAGAGAGAGCCCGCGAGATCGCATCCCGTGGAGGGAATTATCACAAACATGTCGTCGAAGCAGGGCAGTGGGAAAAAGCAGCTCAGGGATATCTCGCTTCTATTGCTTTTGCCGATGCTTTGTTAGGCAACCTTCTCGACACACTCGAAAGGAGTCCCTATGCTCAAAACACGGTAGTAGTTGTCTGGTCTGACCATGGCTGGCAGCTTGGTGAAAAGGAACACTGGAGAAAATTTGCTCTCTGGGAGAATGTTGTGAGATGTGTTTTGATGATCAAAGTCCCAGAAAAAACTATAGGATTGCCAAAAGGCTCGACAACAGGTGGCCGGTGTGACCGGATAACCTCCCTCCTTGACATTTACCCTACACTTATCGAGTTATGCGGATTACCTCAAAAACAGGGTATCGACGGGCATAGTTTAGTTCCGTTACTCAAGAATCCCCGAAAAGAATGGCCCTATCCGGCTATCACAACATATGACTTTTCTGAATATTCAGTCCGCACAGAAAGATGGAGATATACCCGCTATATTGATGATAGTGAGGAATTATACGACCACAGGAATGATCCGGAAGAATGGACGAACCTCGCTTACAAACCGGAATACATGAAAATCAAAAAGCAGATGGCTCAATACCTTCCCAGGGATCCAGCCCCTTTAATGGAGACATCATATAAACTTATGCCCCATCACCTGCCGCCTTATAAAAGCAAAGAAGAATATTTTGCCAAAAAGAAGGCCAAAAGAAAAAAATAACTCACTATTGATTTAAGCTATAGATTAAACATCTAACCTGGCTAAAAATGAAGAGTGCTAAAATGAATATGCCTGAGTTTTATATCATTGACGTATTTTCAGAAGAAAAATACGCTGGAAACCAGCTTGCGGTATTTCGTAACACGGAATCATTAACCGATATCGAAATGCAGCGGATCGCACGTGAAATGAATTTCTCAGAAACAACATTCATCCTGTCGGAAGAACCACGCGATGGAGGATATGATGTGCGTATATTTACCCCGAAAACGGAATTGCCGTTTGCCGGCCACCCGACATTGGGAACAGGCTTTGTTATACAACAGGAAATCGCAAAACGAAATATTGACACAGTTATTCTCAATCTAAAAGTTGGACAGATTACGGTTACGCTGAATTACATCAAAGATAAATTGGATGTCTTGTGGATGAGACAGATATCTCCAACCTTTGGCCCGACTCATGAGAAGGAACAATTTGTGGATATCTTAGGTTTAGAGAGGGATGATATTTTGGACCAGTTTCCAATACAGGAAGTTTCAACAGGAATGTTCGATTTTATTGTTCCCCTGAAGACCCTGGACGCTGTGAAGAAAGCACATGTATCAAAAGAAAAATTCTACAGGCTGATTGAACAAACCCAATCCAAAGCGGTTCTTATTTTTTCCCCTGAAACGTATGATAACAGAAATGACTTGAATGTCAGATTTTTCGCTGATTATTTAGGTGTTCCGGAGGATCCGGCAACGGGAAGCGCAAACGGATGTCTGGCTGCTTATCTTGTCAAACATAAATACTTCGGAAAGGAAGATATCGATATTCGTGTTGAACAGGGATACGAGCTTGAGAGACCATCATTGCTTTTATTAAGAGCAAAGAGTAGCTCAGGAGAGATCGAAGTCAATGTTGGAGGAAGGGTTGTTATGATCGCCAGGGGGAAATTCGTTTAGCCTGAATTATTCATAAAAACTGCCGTCACTGCAGCAATCTCGACTCGTGAATAATCCAGTCTGCCTGAATTATTCATAAAAACTG
>JAGLWV010000115.1 GCA_023133225.1 Candidatus Aminicenantota bacterium
GGCACAGGTTTCGCGGGAATGACATAAGACTTGAACCAATACTATATAAAAAAAGGGATCGCGTCTCAACATTAGACAAAGAGTCTCCGCTCATCTTTAACGACATTCAGCACAATATGTGTGACCGTTCTTTCTACATATTTCTGACCGAGAAGATTCTTTATAAAATCATTCAAGTCTTCCGGATCTTTGAAACGGCCATTTACGAGTGAATCCCATTCTCCCGTAACATCATAAATCGCAAAGACACGGGAATCTTCAGCAATTATTTCCTGGGTTTCTATGAGCTTTCCATGTGAAATTCGAATAGCTATTATTGCTGTTATATCATATCCAAAGTACTTTGGGTTAAGAACAGGGATATAGCCCTGTATTGCCCCTGCTTCTTCGAGTCTTTTCACCTTGTTTATGACTACTGTAGCAGAAGTCCCGAGTTCTTTAGCTATCTCTCGAAAACTCTTCCTCGAATTCTGATTAAGTGATCTCACAATCTTTTTTTCTAATTCATCGATCATGTTCCCTCCTAATACATGTAAATAATAATAAGAAATAATTAAACATATGTTATTAAATATTCAAATATTTCTTGACATATGTAAATATTATAGTAAAATTTGTAGATAAATGATACTAGACACTGATCTTGAAGTCAATCTATACGCCAAAGAAACTGTTGAACTCCCCTCTATCTTAAAAAAATTGTTACCTAAAATTCAATCTGTTTATCAGCCTGAAAACATCCAAGATCTGCAAGATGTCTTTTCCTATGCAAGAAGAAATAAACTCTCGATAATCCCCCGCGGTGCAGGAACTTCAGGAATGGGAGGCATCACCCCACTCAAGAAATCAATTTTGACAGACCTTTCACATCTAAACAGGATTCTTCATTATGATAAGAAAAAGAAAACAATACTCGTTGAATCAGGGCTGAGATGGTGGGAATTAAAACGTTTTTTAAAGAAACATTCTCTCGATCTCTATACCTATCCCACCAGCCTGTTTTCCACTGTTGGCGGCTGGCTCGCAACAGGAGGCTGTGGAGTCAACAGCTTTAAGTATGGCCACATATCCAACCTTGTTGATTCCATCGAAGTTGTATCCCCGAATAAGAATAAAAAGCTCTCCAGGGAAAATCCCGAATTTAAATACTTCGTCGGAACAGAAGGGCAAATGGGGATCGTTAGCAAAATTGAGCTTAAGATTCGAGAACCTGTTCGTTCTAAACCTTATCTCATTTTTTTCAACACAAACAAAGAGGCGACAGCTTTTCTCAAGGAGCTTATGAGATCAACAGATATTCAACCTATCCATATCGCCTATTTTGATAGAAATCGATTAGAGCATAAAAACTTATTACTGAATCCAAAGGTCTCCTTTCCCAGATTGGAAGGAGTTCTTCTCGTCCTTGAGGAGTTTTCAACTGAGAAATCCCTTTTGAACTTGATCGAGAAAAAAAGAGGAATACTGGCAGAAGACTATCTAACAGCCTTCCTGTGGAATGAAAGATTCTTCCCTTTTTCCATAAGACGTTTCCATCCTTCAATTCTCGGGAGTGAGATCATTTTACCCTCCGAAAACCTTGAATATTTTGTTACCTCCACACGAAAATTTGCAGACAATTACGGCCTCTCTCTTTCAACCGAAGCCACCTTGATCAACAAAAATGAAGCAGTGGTCTTTTCACTCTTCCCTTCCCATCCAAAAAAAATCTCTCACTTTTTTCATCTTTTCCTGTCATATTCCCTCTCCCATATCGCTTCAAAATACAAAGGGAAGCCTTATGGAATCGGAATATGGAATCTTCCTCTTTTGAACAAAGTCTTTTCTCAAAAAAACTTAAGGGACTATATTAATTATAAGAAAGAAGAGGACCCTCTCAATGTATTCAATCCTGCTAAATCGTTTTCCGGTGATTTGAAAATCAAATATGCCCTGAGGCTTGCTTATTTAATGAGCACCTTGTTTTCAAACAGCAGCTCTCTCTTTAAGCCATTTTCGAAAATCCTCAACAACCATCCCGGTAAAATGAATGGAAACCTATCCGCAGAAGAAGCCTGTGCAAACTGCGGTGCCTGCACAGTTGTCTGTCCTGCCTATCTGGTAAACAGAAATGAAATTATCACCGCAAAAGGTAAACTCTTACTCTTGAAACACCTCAAATTTAGCTCCCGCCTGCCAAAGGTCCTGGCAGAGAAAGCCTTTCTCTGTCTTCACTGCCATCTCTGTGAACATGTGTGCCAGAGTAAATTGGAATTAATTCCTGTATGGGAAAAGCTGGAGACTCTTTTAGAAAGTAAGTTTGGGCGCCCAAAAGAGAAAATTGATGAATTCATAAAGCTCTTCGAAGCCCATCCTGAATATGATCAATTCTTAGATTCTTTCGGCAATTTCTCGAATAATGATTTCAAGGATAAACATAATGTATAAAAGGTATCACATTGATACATCTCCGGCAAAATTAGCCTCCACGAACATCGGCACGTTTAGAATCATACGGGATGAGAACTGTTTGAACTGTGGAAGATGCATTTCCTTATGCATCTACGATGTTCACGAGAGAGATCGGAATGATCCGCGTAAAATGTCAGATCCACTCAGCCCTTGCTGCAAGAATTGTTTCTCATGCATCCAGAATTGTCCACAACAAGCCCTCAAAATGATCAGAAACGAAGAGTTTGAAAAGCTTGGGAACACCTATTGGACTCCTCAAATCATCCAGACCATTTGGAACGAAGCTGAAGAAGGAGAGATACCGGTTTACGGAGCTGGCTATCGTGGGCCCTTCAAAGGCACAGGCTTTGATGCCATATGGACAGATATGTCAGAAATCGTTCGACCAACAAGGGATGGCATCCATGGAAGAGAATATATCGCTACATCTGTGGATCTAGGCAGAAAGTTACCATGGATACAGAACTTCGAAAACCTCATCCTTCCAAATTCTTTTGAAATACAGATTCCTATGCTGCTCGACACTCATCCATTAGGTCTGAATTGTAATACTATCATCCTGGCAATACTAAAAGCTGCTCATCAGCTCGGAACTCTTGCTTTTCTGGACATCAAAAATTATATGGACGAACTCAAGCCTTATTTGAGATCGATCGCTCTGCGCTGTTCTTTTGAGGAACTTTCACAACACGACTCAGCCCTCTTGAAAAAAGTGAGGCTAATAGAAATAGTCCTTTCACAAAAATTTTCCCATGCGAAACTCGAACAAACTTTAAAACATTTGAAGGAGCACAATCCGGCTGCTCTGATCTCTCTCGGCACGACCGATTCCTATATCACAGAAGAAATTTTGAAATACTTCCACGAAGAAAGGGCAGATGTCCTGCATCTCTATGCTGATAGTTCCGGAAAAAGCTTTGAAGGGAATCTTTTCATCTCCGATCTTATAAGACAATTTCACGTCCAGTTCGTCCAAAATGGCAACAGGGATGAAATCACCATAATCGGAACGGGTGGGATTGCGGCCGCCGAACATGTGCCTAAGATCATCATCTGTGGAGCCGATGCGGCTGTTTTGGATCTCTCTTTACTGGTAGCCATGGGATGTCGAGTATGTAAAGTTTGTGAAACTGAACATTGTCCGGTCGAAATCGACAGGCTCGAGCCAGAATTGGCCAAACAACGAATCATTAACATGATATGTGCCTGGAGGGATCAGCTTCTGGAAATTCTTAGTGCCATGGGCATCAGAGATGTGAGAAGACTCCGCGGCGAGGTGGGACGGGCTATGTTCTATGAAGAAATCGAGAAAGAATCCTTTGAATTCATATTTGATAAATAGAGTAAATCCGGATGAAAAACATCAATATTAGACACTGTCCCTCAAGATACCGAAGCGAGATCGGCAAATATAAAGTGTCGATCAACGACATGTGTTTTCATTGCGGACTCTGCGTAGATATTTGTCCCCATGGGATTTTTGATAGGATCGAAGGCTTCAATTACGTCTCTACACTTCACTCAGCGTATTGCCTCGGCCCGGACTGCTCTAAAGGACCCTTCTACTGCGCAGAAAAATGCCCTGTCGACTCCATTACGATCGAGCTCGATCCACAATGGAAAACTCTGGGAGATTACCGGTGGACCCCTGACCTGATCATCTCAACATGGCAGCAGGCAGAGACCGGCGAAATCCCAAATGGAAACTTCGAGTTCAAAGTAGGCGCGTCTGAGGGCGGTTTTGATAAATTCGACTTCACTATCAAAAACACTCACCCTCTCTCCCCTGAAGAAGTCGGAACAATCAATCTTTCTATCCCTCTCAACCGCCGTCAAGAAGGACAAAAAATCACAATCCCTGTTCCCTGGTACGGGGCAGGCATGTCCTTCGGCTCTATCAGCCTACCAACAATGCTGGCAAAGGCAATGGCCGCAAAAGAATGGGGAACGTTTACATCGACTGGAGAAGGAGGATATCCCGAAGAACTTGTTCCCTACCGTGATCATGTCATAACCCAGATAGCAACTGGACTGTTTGGTGTTAGCGAAGAGACCATTCAACAGGCTCCCATTATTGAACTCAAATATGCGCAGGGAGCCAAACCGGGCCTTGGAGGGCATCTGCTGGGAGATAAGAACACTTCTGAAGTGGCTAGAATGAGAGAAGCCGTGCCTTTGACTTCTCTCTTTTCTCCTTTCCCCTTTCACAGCGTCTATTCCGTTGAAGACCACAAAAAGCACATTGACTGGGTGAAGCAGATTAATCCGGAGGCACTGATATCTGTCAAAGTATCAACCCCCTCGGATGTGGATATGGTGGCTGTAGGAAGCTATTACGCAGGAGCGAATATCATCCATCTAGACGGAGGTTACGGAGGAACGGGAGCTGCCCCTGAAATAGCCAAGAAAAACATCGCAATGCCTATAGAATATGCGATCACTAAAGTCCACAGATTCCTCCTCGAGGAAGGAGTTCGTGATGAAATTGTCCTGATGGCTAGCGGAGGAATCCGGACCGCATATGATATCGCAAAATCGATAGCTCTTGGAGCTGACGGAGTCATCATGGGAACATCGGAACTGGTAGCTCTGGGGTGCGTCAGATGCGGCAACTGTGAAAGCGGAAGAGGATGTCCACGAGGCATTGCCACCACCGATCCTGAGCTCGAAAGTCAAATCGATGTTTCCTGGGGAGCTCAAAGAATAGTGAATCTCTATGCGACATGGGAAAAACAGCTCAAGCTCCTCCTCTGTCAACTCGGTATCAAAGATATCTATCAGTTAAGAGGACAAACAGACCTTCTAAGGTATATCGATGAAAAATAAAGATAACCTGAGATTGATCGAATCCCGAAAGAAAATATCTCCTCCTGATATCCATTCAAACAAAACGGCAATGGAAGGAGGCTGCGGAGTCGTCGGCCTGGCATGCAATGAAAAAATAGCAGGAAAACACATCAAACAGGCCTTGATTCAGATGCACAACAGAGGAAACAGCAAAGGCGGAGGGATCGCTGCGTTTGGACTCGAAGCAAGTCAATTCAAAGTCAGCCAAAAAAGCCTGGAAGAAGATTACTTGATTCAGATAGCGTTTCTTGATCCGGATATAAGAAGACAGCTCGAAGATGAATTTTTATACTCAAACTTGAATGTTCATTCATCTGGTCAACTTCCTCATGTCGATAATTATCGTGATGTGGATGGTCTGGATGCCCCACCTCCGGACGTATGGAGATATTTCTGTGGTGTGAAGAAAGAAATGCTTGATCAATTTATTCTTGAAAATCATTTGACCACGCTGGACAAAAGGAAAGTTGAAGATGAATTCATCTATCAAAACACATATAAGCTCAATAAAAAATATTACACATCCCTGGGAGAAAAAAAGGCTTTTGTCCTCTCTCATGGCCGCAACATGATCATTCTGAAAATAGTAGGTTATGCGGAACAAGCCCTCAAGTATTATCAATTAGAAAATCTAAAGGCCCATATTTGGATCGGACACCAAAGATACCCCACAAAGGGAAAAGTCTGGCATCCAGGAGGAGCTCATCCCTTCATCGGAATGGACGAAGCGCTGGTTCACAATGGAGATTTTGCCAACTATCACTCTATTGCCGAATACCTCAGTCAGCGAAACATTTATCCTCTTTTTCTGACAGATACAGAAGTTTCTGTCCTTCTTTTTGACATGCTCAACAGGATTTATGAGTACCCTCTGGAGTACATCATAGAAGCCATCGCTCCCACGACAGAGAGAGATTTTTATCTGCTGCCAGAGGAAAAACAGAAAATATACAGCGCCATTCAAGCGTCTCACATCCACAGTTCTCCCGATGGACCATGGTTCTTTATCATCGGGCGGACAGATGTAAAGCAAAAAAACTATCAACTTTTAGGAATTACAGACACATCGATGCTCCGGCCGCAAGTTTTTGCTCTTCAGGAAAATGGCGTCAATATCGGCCTTGTTGCCAGCGAAAAACAGGCCATCGATGCGACTTTACGAAGTCTGCACAATGAAGACCAAAGATTCTTGCCCTATGCTGATACCTATTGGAATGCACGGGGAGGAAGCTATACAGATGGAGGCGCATTTATCTTTACTGTCAAAGGAAACAGCCTGAAAGTAACGGATAAATTTGGCAATAGAGTCTCATCAAACAGGGAACATGATTGTCCCTCTGTTCAAAGAGAAGCCACACAATCCAAAGACATCCATCCTTCAGACAAAATAAAAGAGTTGACTCAGATCATCGATTTCAGATGGAAACTTCCTATAAGAGACAGGACGAATGTTTTGACACATGCCGAGAAAAATTTGAACGATACATTCTTTTTAATCCCGGCTGAGAATGAAACAAGTCACCTTTACAGCTATATCGACTGGCAAAAGAAGGATAGGCTTGCTCCTCCTAAAAGACAGCAAGAAGTCCTGGTGATAGACTGCGAAAAATTCCCTCCGGAGGGCACACGGTCAATTTCCAGGTTTATTGTGGAAGCTTTCCAGATAGGCTGGAAAAAATTCATAACTTTTAACTGGAGAGGACAGAGATTCTGCGGCTGTGGATTGGGCTCCGGGTCAAATGATGTTCGGATCGATGTGTACGGAAGCTCAGGCGATTATCTCGCTTCAGGTCTTGATGGAGCTGAAATGTGTGTGCACGAAAATGCCCAGGACCAGGTGGCCCAGGTCATGAAAAACGGAAAACTCGTCATCTATGGAGATGTTGGACAAACCTTCATGTATGGAGCCAAGGGTGGAGAAGTCTATGTGTTGGGCAATGCTGCGGGAAGACCATTGATAAACGCAGTGGGGTCTCCAAAGGTCGTGATCAACGGAACCTGTCTTGATTACCTGGCAGAATCCTTCATGGCAGGAAATCCCCTGGAAGGAGGCGGATTTGTTATCCTCAATGGACTCAGATTTAATGAAAAGGGTGAAATCGTCGAATTAGATACGCCTTACCCTGGAGGGAACCTCTTCTCGCTGGCTTCAGGTGGAGCTATCTATATCCGAGATCCCCATAAAAAAGCCGAGGAGAGTCAGCTCAACGGGGGGAGATTTGGCGAAATAACAGAAAAAGACGTTGAGATTATACTTCCTTATTTAAAAGAAAATGAGAGACTCTTTCATATTACTATAAATGACCTTTTGACTATAAATGGTGAGCTTTTACCCTTAAACCGGGTTTATAGAAAGATCGAAGCCATTAAACTAAAAGTCTTATCAAAAATCGGCTATTAAAAAATAAATGGAGTTTGCCCCAAAGTAACGTGATTGATGTCATTGCGAGCGACCAGAGGGAGCGTGGCAATCTCATAATTTAAATTGCTATTACAAATTTATGATTGAGGGAGAAGAAAAAAATGGAAAAAATAGTAGTCAATGTAAAATGTCCTTACTGTAAGAAAAGTTTTATGGATTTGGAAAAGCCAATAGATGGCTACCCGAGTATCCGAGTTAAAATTCAATGCGGTGACAAGAATGGAGATCTCTATCTCAGCTCGATCTATGGGAGTTACAACCTCATTTCTGAGATATTTCTTCTTGAGGACGAGATTGTGCTCTTTTTCTGCCCCGAATGTCATGCCTCGCTTTTGTTGAAAGACTTATGTGAAGGATGTAAAGCACCACTAGCTTTTTTTGAATTGAAAAATGGTGGGATGGTCCAGATATGCTCACGAAGAGGATGTAAATCTCATTCTATTGATTACTCAGATCTAGCACAAAAAGTTTCAAAATTATACAGTATCTATGAAGTATTTGCTGACCCATCCGGTAAAGAGTAGAAATCCTTTTAACCGATTATTATCTTACTTGAATTATTCACAAAAACTGCCGCCACTATATTTTATTTACAATGATATGAGCTCGTTATATTGTTTTTCTCATAATCAAGGTTCAAACTTTCTTCCTTGTTCTCAATTTTAT